>NZ_CP100451.1 GCF_024227715.1 Halomarina litorea
TAGTGTCCTATACTCTTGAAACGAAGGTAACGAGCGAAACGAACAAAACGAGCGTGATTGGTGTAATGAACGCATTCACAGAAACGAACCGGTTGACAGAACGGTCTCTAAACGCGTTCATTGAACTAAATGGAAGAAACGAACATAACGAGTTCATCGACAAAAACGAGCGTGCTGGATTCAACGAACGAAACGAACAGTTGGTTTTAACATCCCTGTAATCCTCTCACTGAGTGAAACACTCTCACTGAACGCACCGAACAAAACGAACAAAACGAACGTAACGAATCCAACGACCACAACGAAAGAAATGACCGACACCAACACCGCACGAATCACCGTGGCGAATCAAAAGGGGGGCGCGGGGAAGACAACCGATGTCATCCATACTGGCGGCGCACTTGCCGCGCGAGGACACGACGTACTTCTCGTCGATATCGACTACCACGGTGGGCTCACATGCTCGCTTGGTTACAGTGACCTGTACTACGATACGGACCGGACCACGCTCTTCGACGTGCTCGACTTCGATCAGATGGAGTCGGTGAACGACATCACCGTCGAGCACGAAGAATTCGATATTCTCCCCGCCAGCGAGAAGCTCGCGAACAATAAGAACATCCAGACGCTGCTCGAAGCGCCCAAGAGCCGAGAGCGTCTGGGAATGACTCTCGACAAGCTCGAGATGGACTACGACTACATTGTCGTCGACACTCCACCGTCGCTCAATGTTCTCACCGACAACGCCCTCGTCGCGACGGGGAACGTTATCATTCCAGTCCTCCCTGAGAAGCTCAACGCCAATAGTCTCCGAATTTTCGCGAAACAGCTCCAATCCCTCGAACCTGCCTACGGGGACGTCAACCGCCTGGCTATCGTGTGCAATCGGGTCGAGCAGAACGCCGAACACCGGAACACGATCAAGCAAATCGAATCTGCCTACTCGCTGCCTCTCTTCGAGATCCCGAAGCGGACGGATCTCTCGCAATCGATCGGTGAAGGCGTATCGATCTTCGGCTTCAGCAAGGAGAACAAGCGTGTCGAAGACGCCCGCTCGCTGTTCAACGACATCGCCGACCTGCTTGACGAGACCTTTGAGAAAACCCCGCCAACGGAGGTTGAAGCATGAGCGACGATTGGGGAAGCGCCTCAGGTATCGAAGGCAACTACGATGACGACGAGGAAACGGAGGAAACGAACGAGACGAGCGAGGTGACCGAGACGACTGAAACCAGTTCCTCGACTGGAACGCAGGAAATGACTTCACCGAACGAAACGAAGGAAACGAACAAAACGAATATCAAGGAGGAGTGGAACGGCCGGACGATCTACATCCCGGACAGCATCCTCGACGACTTGGAGGATACGTACCTCGAATCCCAGCTGAAACTCCGGAAATCGGGCCGTGACGAATTCAAGAAGAACCGGCATTTCTACCCGCTCCTCGTGCAGTTCGGCCTCGAAGCGCTCTCAGACGCCGACGTCGACGACATCCAGGCTCGGCTCTCCGACATCGGCGACGAATAACCCCCGATATACAGTCGAATCAGCCCCTTCTGGCTTCCGCGCTGACCGCGCTGGTGCCCGTCATCCGGTAGGGAAGCGATAGGGCATCACGAATCGAAGAGCCCGACCAGGTCATCACGCATTTCATCCCGGCGATGGCGACGTCGCTCGGGCTTCGAGAGGTAGTTATCGAGGACGACCTCGGCTGATTTCGAGCCCTGTTCTTCTGCGATACCCTCGAATCGCTCAGCCACTCGTTTGACCGCTGCCCCGTACGCAGTGTACCAGTATCGACGTCCCATCTTCGGCGTCGGCGCCGTCCCGTCGACGGCAACCCCAGCTTCCTCAGCGAGGTCGCGGAAGTGCCGCCGGGCGGTTTCCGTCGATATATGACCGGATTTCGACGAGGATGACGGCAGAAGGTAGCCATTCCAGTCGTCATCGAACTCGTCGTGGAGATCGTCGATCCGTGACTCGAGTTCTTCGACGCCAACCAGTAACGCGACTGTCCCCGGCCCGTTCTTGCGCTCATCCTCCTCGAAGCCGATGTACGGGTCTGGACCCTCGGGGTCGTCCTCGTCAGGAGTGAGCGTGAGCTGGCGTGAATGGAGCGCACAGACTTCGATCGGCCGCAGTCCCCATCCACAGACACCAACGACAAGAAGGCGGTCAGCCGACGTCTCGGCCGTCCGGTAGAGAGCCTGGATCTGGTCGGCGTCGAGGGCGGGATTGTCCCAGTCGGGTGCCGAATCCCACCCGAATCTGCGTTCGAGCCGCGTCGTCGGGTCGTAGTCGGCTTTCCCGAAGTCGACACGGTGCTGGTAGAACTGCCGAACCTCCTGAACGTACTTGCGACGCGACGCGTGCGTGTTCAGCGTCTCGTCGAGCCGTCGGAGGACGTCGAAGGTGTCCGCGACACGGGCCTTCTCCTCGGAACTCCCCCGTTCAGACCGGAGTGGTGAGAGCAGGTCGTCGGTGTCGTTCACCTGCTGGTAGGTCTCGACGTAGCGGCGAAGGACCGAACGTCGGGTCGCGACCGTCGATTCAGCGCGTCCCTGCCGGTCCCGGAGCTCACGCAGGTAGGACTCGAGCGCCTGACGGGTCTCCTGATCGTCGACGAACGCGAACGGGCTGTCGTCGTCTTCCTCGTTGTTTGGCGGAACCCCGATCTCGGCGTAGAAGTCTCCGGGTGAGAGGTCGAAGTTCCGGGAGAGATGCGCGATGAAGCCTCGATAGTGGTCACTCAACCACGCGTACGTCGGCGTCTCGTGGTCGGGGTCGAGCCCGTCAGCCCGCATCTCCTGGGCGATTTCCTCCTGGTAGAAGGCCTCGCAGTCCTCGATATCCATCGTGCTGTAACGTGGTGGGTCGGTGGTAGTTTCTGTGGACATGGATGATGACGGTCGTGACGGGGTGCCGAGTGGAGCGCTGTTGAGTTCGGGCTTCCAATTTTGATGACGAAATCGCGCTACGGAAGGCGACCTGCTGTGTGTGCCCCCGATTCTAAGACCTGGATTTTCGGTGGGTAGAGCGATAACCCAAGTTCACTTAGGTGTTGTGGTGTGGCGTTTTCTAATCCAGAAAACCACAGCAACACCACCAACCCAGATTTGATGTCTAATTGGGATAAATCGTATATGGCTATACAATCTTCTCTGCCGGGCCTTCCTGCGCGTTTGGATTTCTACTCACCGTACGCTCGGCGGACTGTACCGCTCGTCAACCGGTCAGCGGTCAATGGACAACCGCCACCGTTCTGACAAACTGAGTCGCTACTCAGCGGCGCCCCTCGAGGTATTGTTCCCCGGGTGTTCGTCGGTCATCAGTTTTCTTAGTCGGAGAGCGTCTAACAGCCGAGAGTGAATTATTCATTCTGTTTCGTGGGCATTCCCGAGTCATAATGGATGCGTTGAATCCGGAACTCGCCGTTTTCGACTGTGACTTCCAACGCTTCATTGCTCCCAGTCACTCGGTTCCAGCCCGACACCGTCGTTGACGCCGTCTCAGTGCCACTGGAACGATTGAGAGTGACTGTGACTCGGTACTCGGTATCTGCAGAGAGGTCAAACAGAAGCTCGCGATGGCTCGAAGAGGCAGCAGTACAGGAAATGACGTCGGTGAGGGTACTTTCAGAGACCTCTCTGATAGATATTGTTACTGGATGGGAGTCTAACCCGACATTACGGATGAAGAGATGCCACGGTAACTCACCCGCGCCGTCTGCTTCGCTTTGATACACGTAATCGTCACATGACTGTGTTACTGTGCCGGTACTGTTCGTGGATGGATTTGGTTCACTATCCGGACTCGCCACCATCGAGTCGACACAGCCAGTCATACTTACGCCAACAGCAACCCCAAGCCAGTCAAGAACTGTCCGGCGATACATACGAATTGGTCGTGCGACGACACTAATACACTCCCGATGGTTCAATCGCTGATTTTATCGAACTACTGAATCGTCCCCAGTGATACACACGCGGCACGCGTCAAACGATAGACGTAGAGCGTGGGTCTATCGCTCCGACGAGATTGCTTCCCTGCTCCGTTTTTGTCAGGCGACGTCTACGTCTGTAGCTCCCCGGCGATAGACAACCCAGTACGCGACGGAGAACGCGAGAACGAATCCGATAATCGTCACGGGCAGCGTCGAGTAGGGGTCAGGAGGGAGGAAGAGGCCTGGAATACCAGCGACAAGCGCGAATACCACCGTCGCCACCAGGAAGAACTTCAGCCAGCGTTTCATGAAATCGGTGTTTATCGCGAGGTGACATAAATCTCCATGCGTGACGGTCGTTACACACGGCACGGTCGAACGATAGACAGAGAGCGTGCGTCTATCAACGCATCCACTTACGGTCGCGGAACGTACTTGTCAGGACAGATATTATCAACAACAATGAATCTCCGTCGGTGGGGGTCGATCGCACTGGTTATGCTTGAAGTTTCACTTGTTGGCGTCGGGGGTGCTGCTGCAGTCGGTATCGGCCCGTTCGCGCCCACCGAGTGCCCAGCGTACGTCCTCTCCATCTTCGATTACTCATCGTGGACGCCTGAGTCGCCCGTTGTTCCGTACGAGACGCTCACTGAGTACCAGCAAGATCGATTCCGCGTAAGCGTTGAGGTGGACGGTGCCTCCGTTCCACTCAATGAAACGCAGTGGGCGAACGGCGCTGACGCTCCTCAGTATATCAACTACCGAAACTCGACGTACCATGCGACCTACTACGGAACCGAGTGTAACGTCTTTCAGGAGATCTATCGAATGGGTGGGCCAGCACTCATGCTGGTCGGGGTGGCGCTCGTCATGGGTGGTTCCCGGCTCAAGCGACCATCCTCGTAGCTGTTTGACCCAGAGCGTGGGTCTACCATCGATTTGGAGTACGCGAACATTCTTGCGGAAAAATTTATACTATCGTGTGGGTGAGTCACCACATGGTCTCGCCTTTGGTCCTCCACCCCGCTCGAATTTTTGGTGCTGTACTGGTCGTTGTTGGCCTCTTCGTTGCAGGATACGGTCTTTATCAAGATACGACCGCACCAGCCTGTTCTGGTCCGATCGAGTCACCAGAGGACGGACAAATGAGTGCTGGTGGCTGTCAAGAACCGGGCTTGTCGAAGCTATTCGGTGGTGCCAGTCTTGCAGTCCTCGGTGCACTCCTCGTAGGAGTTGCGACGTTCGCTCCGTAATGTGAAATGCTTCTCTTGATTTACTGATCTTCCTCCTGACCGGCATCGCCACGATCGTTGGTTCTGAGACGAACGTAGCCACTGAGCCGTAACATATCCTCACCGACGACAACCCGTAGGACGCCGTGGAGTCCTCGACTCGCGAAGTACGCTACGAGAGGACGCCAAAGAACCCAATCTGGGCTGTCGGTGGGTTGGACCCCATCGGCATGCTCATCTTACCGGCGCTCTGACCAGTCTTTGTGTCGTCCTCGACAACTCCCATCGTCAGCATACGACTAATCAGCACGGTCGGTCTCACGTGACACGCTCCTTTCGAGAGTGGGCGTTCGCCCGCCGGAGTGCCGCCCACAGTCGGCGCGTATACGACTGGTGGGGAAGGCACGACCTCGCCTACACCGTGTTCGTCAACGCGTTCCTGTTCGGGCGCGAGGCGCCGTTTCGAAACCGGACAGTGGCGGCTCTCGCTCTCGAATCGGGCGATCGGGTGGTCGATATCGGCTGTGGTATGGGCCAGAACTTCGAGTATCTGGCTGACGCGGTCGGACCAACTGGAACGGTCGTCGGCGTCGATACCAGCCGCGAGATGGTTCGCCGTTCGCTTGAACGTGGCGGGACGCTCGACACCTCCGTTTCGGTCCTGCGAGCGGACGCGACCCGACTGCCAATCGAGGACGGGCAGTTCGACGCCGTTTGTGCCACTCTCTCGTTGAGCGCGATAGCCGATGCGGTTGACGTGGTGCGAGACGTCTATCGCGTTCTCCGGCCGGGTGGGCGGCTCGTAGTTCTCGATACTAGGTCGTTCCGAACCGCACCCGGGCGGTGGCTGAACCCGTTCATCGAAGGTGTCTCGGCGGCCATCACTAACTGGTACCCTGACGCGGACATCGCCGACGCTATCGAGCAGACGTTCGACGATATCGCCGTTCGAACCTACCACGGAGGAACTGTCTACATCGCGGTCGGTCGGAAATCCGGTCCCTGAGGACCTGGCACTCGTCGACGTCGCCGGTAGACGACCAACCGTTTGTAGTGGCCAAGAGCGGACGCAGGTCTCCTTACGCGAGTACGACATCGAGTGTGAGCATCAGTGCGGCCCCGAACACGAGGCCGAGCGTCGCGATTCGTTCATGGCCCCGGGTGTGCGTCTCGGGGATGATCTCAGCGGCGATGACGTACAGCATTCCACCAGCAGCGAACCCCATCGCGTACGGTAAGAGGGGCGCGGCCACAGTCACTGCCCAAGCCCCTAATAGGGCAAGCGGAATCTCGACGACTCCCGCACGGATGCCGGCGACTGCAGCGTACCATGACCGGTCGAACCCAGCATTGATGGCCGCGACGGACACCGCAAGCCCCTCAGGGATGTTCTGGATGCCAATTGCGAGCATGAGCGCGATACCGTTCCCGATGTTCCCACTCCCGAACCCGACGCCGACTGCAAGCCCTTCGGGCATATTGTGGAGCGTGATGGCGACGGTGAACAGGAGGACCGAAAGGACGCGGGCGTTTCCCGAATCGGAGTCCGTCGCAACGGGTCCGATCATCTCGGCGTGCCCGCCTGCGTGACTGTGTGTCGAATCACCCTCTCCCCCATCCGAGCGCGCTTCGGTCCGTGTGACGAGTCGATCACTGATAATCGGGCCAACGTAGTGGACCCACCGCTCGCCCCGGTCGAGGACGGCGACCCCGAACCCGAACCCGATGAGAACCGGCACGATTCCTGCCAGTGCGAATCCGCCAAGGGTGATGGCGCGGTAGCCGGACTCCGAGGCGAACTCGATACCGGGAAGGAGAAGGCTCGTGAAACTCGCCGACAGCATGACCCCAGCGGCGAACCCGAGTGCGGCATCGAGCCATCGCTCGGTCGGGTTTCGCCACACCAGTACGACCGACGCCCCGAGCAGATTCAGAAACGCGATGACGACACCACCGGCTAGGCCCTGCATGACCGGGTTCGTCCCAACGAGGTCGACGAACAATTCCTCGATACTCATCTATCAGGGTCCTCGTCCATCGAACACTCCATCTCTATCGAGTTCACGCGCCACTGTTATAATCGACACGAGTTCAGAATTCGAACTCTTCGTCCGATGCGGCGAAGGGAGCGACCGACGCGTTCCGCTGTGCGACCCACGCTAATCGGGGTACGTACGCTCCCAGGACTAACAGCGGTGCGACAGCAGCGGCAATGGTAATCGGAAGCGCGTACGCCATGACGATTGGCGGAATGGTCCCCGTCGCTACTGCGTGGTAGCCAAGCAACGCTCCGACGAGGACCAACTGCCCCGGAATGCCGACGTAGAGGATGATCCGCGAGAGGAACGCGAGTTCCTTCTGGATGTACACCGTCCGGAAATACTTCCGGGCGACGTCGATGTATATCATGACGTCACGGAGTCGCCCGAGGTGGTCCCGTATCGTCTTGTCGAGGGACTCATCTGCCGCACTCGAGAGGCGGTCGATCTCGTAGAGTTGGCCTGCGTGGTTGGTCCTCAGGGTCGCCGTGATGACCGCGTAGATACCGTTCTCGGAGGAGTCGAGGGCGCTGTTGACGTCGTCGGCGTCGGCTCGAACCGACTCGACGAGTGCATCGAGCCGCGACTGTAACTCCGGGGGATGTTCCCCGTCCGCTTCGTCGGCGAGATCCGCCGCGAGGTCATCGAGACTGTGGTGTAGTACCTGCAGGAATCGCCTCGGTGTCACCGGAGGAGCCGCTTCGACGACATCGTCGACGGACTCGCGATACGACAGTGCCTCCTGCAGACGCTGATGGAGTTCTCCCGGTGCACCGAGTTCGCGTGAGAGGACGAGCTGATTGATCGAGATAACGACGGTGATGAGTGTGAGGTTCCCGCCGAGGAACCCGCTCAGCAGGAACGACATCGGGCTCGTCGACGCGCCAGTCAGGATTCCTGCCCAGACGAGCACCGCTACTGTCCCGGCGATACACAGGAACGCACCGCCGAGGAGCCGCACTCGACTCGCTTCGAGCAGTAGCCACCGACTGATCGTATCGTCGGGCGTCTCTTTCGCGTATGTCCCCATGTCGATCGACGCCCTATCGCTCATTCGGAGTTGTTGTCGAAGCGAGTATGCTCAAAGGTTGGCCCCGTTTTGGGCTCGGATAGCATCTGTTCCAGTAGTACTGATCGCTCATACGGGTGGCTACTCGATACACACTCATTGCATCTCCGGCTTGGTGTCGTACTTGCCGTCCGTCTCCCCTCGCGCCAATGAGATCTCGCGAGGTATGCGACCGTCCTGACCATCTATCGGATTCGGTTGTTCTCTTCGACGGTTCAATCGTCCATCGACGGGTGGACTCGGCTCGTCATCCCTCGACTTGGATATCGAAAGCAGCAGTGACGAGCTCACCGTCCGGCTTCGCCTGCAGGAAGAGACGGTAGTGGCCGGGCGTCGGGAACTGCGCATCGAACGCAACCGTCCCGTCTTCCGGGTTCGTTTCGACCGGGTGGACATGGAGGTACGCGAGGTCCCCGTCACGGAGAGTGACGAGATGTCCGAGTGCGCCCAAGTACGGATGGAGCGACGCCGATGTCCCGTCTTCCCGTCGGACTACGAACGAGAGCTGACTCGCCTCACCCACCGAAATCAGTCCAGACTGCAATTCGATGTCGTAATCGGCAGCCGTCGCACGCCGCATTGCTTTCTGGTCAGTGTTCGGTTCGAACGTCCCCGATACGAGGAGGTCGATACCGAGCGTCGTGGGCCGGTCGTCAACGACGACGTCGACGAACGCCCGGTAGACGCCGCCGGCAGGAAGAGAGAACTCGGCGACACGCCACGTCCCATCAGCCTCTAAGGTCGGGTGCAGGTGCTGGAACGCCGTCAGGTCACGACGGACCACGATGAGATGGCTCCGCTCGCCGTGTGACTCCTCGAACTCCGTGATAGGGCGGCCGTCGCCACCGAGAATATGGAATGTCCACTCGACGGGGACGCCGGATTCGAAGATGGTGTTGTCGGGGACCAGTCGGAGACCGTCGGCGGCCAGCGAGAATCCACCGGCAAGATGGTGCCCACTCGTGGCTTCCATCTCGTTCGTCATGTCGTGGTGAACATCGGTCCCGTGCGATCGGGGGTGAGTAGTACGCATGTGAATAGGGAGGGTGTCTGAGGATATCTTCATAGCGCCGCTCCACGGCGTACTCGATATTCAGCCGCCCTGGGAGATTGGATTTTGAATCCCTCGATCGTAGTCTATTCGGCGTCGGCGAGTCGCTCGTACTGCTCGGTGATGTCGGCGGCGCACGTCGAGCAACAGACGACGTGTCGGTTCCCGCTCTCGACCTCGACGTCGACGCCGTCCTCGGTGATGGTGTTGCCACAGACCGTACAGACGAGTCCGAACCCGCCGGTCACGCCGAGGTGCGGGTCCCACCGCGTCCCGACGAGCGGTTCGACCGACCAGTCGGCGTCCGGGTACGCTTCAGAGAGGTCGCCGAGCAGCCCGTCGAGGGTCGACGTGTCGACCGTCGCCTTCGCGACGACCGTCCCGCCGACGCCACGAAGCACGTGTTCGACCGCCTCGTCGTCGGCCAACGCGTCGGCGAGCGGCTCGGCGGCGCTCGGCTGCACGCGAGCGACGACGAGCGACTGCTCGCCCGTCGTCAGCATCGATCGGTCGATATCGAGCGTGAACCGCCTGATGACGCCGAGTTCCCGGAGTCGGTCGACCCGGTTCGACACCGTCGGTGCGGACCGACCGATCTCGTCGGCGATCTCCCGGAACGACCGGCGGGCGTCCTCCAGGAGGAGGTCGAGGATCTGCCGGTCGAGGTCGTCGAACTCGACCATGGTCAGTCCGCGGCGGCTGCGCCCTCACGCATCTCCGAGGGGTCGCTCATGCCCTCCTTGACGCCGAACTCGACGAGCAGGACGTTGACCGGCCAGGCGACGAGGAAGCCGATCGACAGCGAGAACGCGAGCGCCGACCAGAACAGGAGGTCACCCATGTGCGCCTCGGCGGCCAGCAGGAGGTCGGTGCCGATGGCAAAGATTTCCATGATGGTAATCGAGGGCGTCTCACTCAGGAGGGCGTCCCACGTCGCCTCTTTGAAGCCCACCCCGTCCTGCATGAGCGGGCCGATGGTGAGCGCGTACCCGAAGAGGTACGCGAACCCGAAGGTGACGGCCGCGACCCAGCCGACGGTGAGTGCGAGGATCCCCTGTGCGAGGGTGATGCCGACGACTTCACCCGCGCCACACCCCGAGTAGCAGTGGCTCGTCGAGCGGAAGCCCCGTCTCCACAGCGAGTCATTGGGAATCTGCGTCCGTCCGGAGTACCAGTACACCCCGAGTCCGAACGGTCCAGAGTAGGCGACCACGAGCGTCCAGACGGCCTTCATCATCGAGGGCAGCGGCTGGTTGTTCGACCGGAGGTCCCACCACAGCATCCCGAGACAGGCGAGGACGAGGACCGCCCATGCCCCGACGACGACGGGGTTCGACAGAATCGGGACGAGTACCTCGCGGGCCGGTTCGAACGCCCGCTCGATCTGTTTGGCGATTCCCGCGAGCCCGCCGGTCGATTGGAGCACGGCGGGTCCGACGACGCTAGTGCTTGTGGACATCGTCTACTACACGGTTCACGCGGCTCGTTTAATGCGCTTGTCCCTCAGCATCCAAAGCTGTGTACCGTATAGACGGGTTCTCTCTCCGCGTGAGTGTACTCTAGTGATGATGCTCCGCTCACGCCACCCTTCGAAACGGTGCTCGGGCCGCGGGCCGAGATTTCGATTCACCGACTGAACCCACACCGAAATCGAACTTCGTAAACTACGCCGCACTGACACACGGCGGTCGACCGGCCGTCTTCGGCACTCTCCGGGGTGCTCCGTGAATAGCTCATCAAGGTTGTGCTCGCACAGCGGCCTTGCTTCGTTAGCGAAAACCCGCTTGAATCAGGGGGCCCTCTCTCTATACGCGATGACGCTCCAAGAACTCGACCACCTGAGCGAGGAACAGCGCGACTGTATCGACAACTGTACCGAGGCCGTCCAGGCCTGCGAGTGGTGTGCCGACGAGTGTGCCGGCGAGGGCGAAGGCATGGCCGAATGCATCCGACTGTGCCGTGACGTCGCGGACATCGCGTCGCTGCATGCGCGGCTCATGGCGCGTGACTCCAACTACAGCACGCAGCTCGCTGAGGCCTGTGCCGGCGCCTGCGAGGAGTGCGCCGAGGAGTGCGAACGGCACGAGGCCGACCACTGCCAGACGTGCGCGGAGGTCCTCCGCGAGTGCGCGGAGTCCTGTCGCAGCATGATGAGCTAAGTCGGTTCACGATACCGAGCGACGAGGCGGCCGGACACTCTCGGTCGGAATTTTTCACGAGAGAAGCGACCCAGCGACCGGGTCCCCGGCTGTGACTACGGGTACTGGGGCAGTTCTAGCGACCCGAGTCGAGACACTCCCCGACAGCAACCGGTGAAGGCGTGATCGCTCCGGGCCCCTCATCACGATCATGTCGATGTTCTCCTCGATAGCGTAGTCGACGATTACATCCGCGGGAAACCCGACTCGGAGTGCTTCGACGGTCCGACCCGACGACGTCTCTAGCCGGTGGGTAACCCGACGAATGATCCGCTTGCCGGTTTGTCTGACCGGCTGTGGGACATCGTCTATTCGCGCGTCCCCAACGCCCGGCGGGAGGGTGTTCCGGCTTACGACGTGCAGGACATGGATTGTCGCGTCGAACTCCGCCGCGAGTGCGCCGACATGGCGCATCGCGTTCCGAAATCGGTCCCCGACCGCGTCTCCCGATGTGGAATCAGTTGTGTCCCTGCTATCACAGCCGACCGTTGGGAGAAGAAGCCGGTCGTACATCCGTACCGCATTCGTTCGGCTGGACTGACAAAATTGTGTCGACAATTCCTCGCTGAACTACTGAGGGGCGTTCGGTCCACCGCTCGGCGTCGATCGGTACTCCCGAACGTAGAGGTAGCCGAGCAGTCCGATGATTGCGACCTGGACGACCTTGTCGGCGAGCCCATAGCTGTCGAGGTGGGGCATTCCCGCTTGGAACCACAGAACGAGCTGGGCAAGCGTGTAGACGATGCCAATGGGGTAGAGGTAGCGCTGGGCGAACCCGACGGCGAACAGCCCGACACCGCCGAGGAATCCGAGTCCCGCGAGCAACATGATGGTCTCGCCGTGTGCGACGTAGATGTAGAGGTGGACGATTCCCGTGATCAATAGGAGGACGATCGTCAGCAGGTGTACGGGGTCTTTCGTTCGTTCGCTTGTGTTCCGCCCGCTGAACCAGTACGCCGGTCCAACTGGGAACGCAGCGAGTAACAATACGCCCGCAGCAGTCACGAGCCAGCTTCCTCCTCCGTGACCGTGACTCGACGCCTGTTCGCCACTCTGTATCGGAACGCTGCCCGCGGTACCAGCCACGAGTAGCCCGACGGCGAGTACGGCCGTCGCTGCGAAGAGTTTCCGTCTCATGAGAGGGCCTTATCCCCATGCTGGCATGAACGATTCGGTCCGAACACGAGGACGGTCATCGTGTGATTTCTCACGGTATCTCTTCCCCCTTTGTTCCGCTCTTCCGCTTCTCGAGGATTGCGAACACACCGAGGACGATGGCGACGAATGCACGAGCGAGTTCACCACGATGAGTCGTTGCCCACAATTGCGGGCTGTGGTCGCGCGCCCGGTCGTCGAATCGGACGCGTGCGCCGTGGTCGACGTCGTCGTCGTCCGGTTTGCGGAGGTTGTCCGGCCGGTCAGGGTTCTCTTTTGTATCGGTCATCTGACCGCTCCACGCGTTGCGGGCGAGCAACCGGTCGAGATGTCGAGGGATGACTCGGTTACCGACGATGGCCTTGACCGTCGGAAGACCGACCCGACCGCTCGTGGCCTTTCGGAATGCGAGAGCGCCGGGAGGTGATGGCGACTCTCATGTGGTGGGTCGATGCTACGAGCGACGCGTTCAAACGGACTTTCGCTAACGAACGATAGTGCGACTCGAGTATCCCTCGCGGTTCCGTCGCTCCTCGACCGCAGGCCGCCACGAATGCCTGTGACCTCGGACACGCTTGAACGAACGGCCCGGTTCGGGCACGGTCGTAGCGGGTCCGCCCCGGGGGAGCCGTTCGGGCCGTCGTCAGCGGCAGTCGGCACCGACTTACCGAACGCCGGTCGACAGCCCGACAGAACTACACCTGGTCGACTCTCTCCTCGGCCTAATCAAAGAAACCAAACCACGGTCTGTCCCGATAGGGAGTCGTCGCACCGCTGGAGTGCGAAACCCGGACCACATCACCGTCACGTGGCGGCTCAGCCGGTGGACTGGCGAATGTTCCTTGGATACGAACGCTCCGAACTCTCCCCTTCGTTTAAGTAGATCGGGGTTACGTCTCGAACGAGCTCGGAAGAGGCTTGAGACGGCTGGATATGCCCTACCTAGCAGTTCGGTCTCAGTCTTTGCCCGCAGCGGATTTGTATTCCGAGAGTTTGCGACCGTTCGGTTGCGAATATCGAACCTGCTATGACACCACTATACCTGTAATAGAAAGCGATACCATATTGAAACAGTTGTCTACGTAAGCAGAGGAAGTCTTGGCTGTTGTGCTCACTCCTCTTACTACTAGATGCTGGCTGGCATCGCCACGACAAGCTTTGATTCATGGGCTGTCGCGGACTATAATCCATATTCCTCTATCGAGAGAGGCCAAATGGCATACCAGTAATGCTTAGTAGTCGCAATACTATCCATAGGACGGAAGCCGATGTCCGAAACGACGGTACTGATGAGGACGCCTCGCCCGGCGAGCTTGTCGGCGCACCACTCTCGGAGGTCCGTGATACCCTCGACCTCGTCGGCCTCGATGAGGGGGCGTTCGTCGAACGGATGGTCGGCGACCTCCCGGAGAAGCCCGTCAACTACGAAGCGATCATCGACGTCAACGGAGGGAAAGAGTCGGCCGAGGATACTGACGCGACGGAACTCGACCCCGGAGCCAACAACAGTGCCGCCTGAGCGAGAGTGCCAACCCCCCGTTACTGACGACAGACTACCTGAGAAATCCCTGAACAGTATCGTGACCCCACCCAGACCTCCCAACAGACCCACGCGTAGAACAGTCCTCCGATCGCTCAGTGCCGGTACGCTCGCCGCACTCGCCGGTTGTGGAGCCAACGCACCATCTGAAGCCGACTCGGAAAGTGGTAGTGAGCCGCCGAGCGCGACGACTGGAGCCTCCACAGCGGACCTCCGTCCCGACGAAACAGTCGAATTACCCGCGAATACCGGCACGAACACCGTCGCCGGGGATACGTCGTGGGATACGTGGCGCTACGACGGACAGATCCCGGGTCCGGAGCTCAGGGTTCGGGAAGGCGACGTGTTCCGGGCTCGAGTCTCGAACCAGCTCCCCGAGTCGACGACGATTCACTGGCACGGTGTCCCAGTTCGGAACGCGATGGACGGGGTCCCGGAGGTGACCCAGCAACCGATCAGTACCGGGGAGACGTTCGAATACTCGTTCCGGGCCGAACCCGCGGGGACATACTTCTATCACAGCCACGTCGGGTTGCAACTCGACCGGGGCCTCGCCGGACCGCTTATCATCGAAGAAGCCGACCCGCACGTCGAGTACGACCGCGATATCACACTCGTACTGGACGACTTCCTCCCGGGACCGCCGCAGATGCCCGATGCGTCGGGGGGCGGTGGATCGGGAGGAATGGGTAGCGGGTCAGGAGGAATGGGTGGTGGGATGATGGGGGACACCCGCCCACCGTACGAAGGGCTGCTCATCAATGGGCGCCTCCCATCGGACCCTCCGTCGTTCTCCGTCGAGGACGGCGAGCGAATCAGGATGCGCTTCATCAATGCCTCCAGCGCGACGACGTTCCACGTCGCGCTCGCAGGCCACGAGATGCAGGTTTCACACGCGGATGGCCGACCGGTCGAACCAGTCGGCGTCGATTCGTTCGTCTTCGGTGCCGGCGAGCGATACGACGCTATCGTGGAAGCGAACTCCCCTGGCGCGTGGGAGGTCCGGGCGGCGGCGCTCGACGGGGACGAACCGCCAGCGAAGGCTGTCCTTCGATACGGGAACAGCGACGACGCCCCGACACCTGTCGAATCGACCGGCCAGCAGCTCCGGTATTCGGACCTCCGAGCGCTCTCGCCCGTCGACGGTATCGACAGTGGTCCCGACCGGACGTTCGATCTAACGCTGTCGGCCGGTGGCGGTCGGTCCTACCGGTGGACTATCGACGGGCAGACCTACCCCGACGCCGACCCGCTTCGCATCTCGGCGGGTGATCACGTCCGCGTTCGGATGACGAACCACAGCCCCGTCGTCCACCCCATGCACCTCCACGGACACTTCTTCCAGGTCGGCGATGCGGTCAAGGACACGGTGCTCGTTCCGGGTCACATGGGCGAGGTCACCTTCGACTTCATCGCCGACAACCCGGGTCAGTGGCTGTTCCACTGTCACAACCTCTATCACCTCCATGCAGGGATGGCTCGCGCCTTCGTGTACGAGTGACGACGAAGACAGACTGATACAGCCTCCTGTTCGGTTCCCGAAGGTTGAGAATCGCTCCGCAGCTATATTCCCCTCCACCCCCTCCTCTAGCGTAGGTGACGACCAAATGACTTCGACGAAGCAGATATTCGGTTGGATTGCCGGCGGACTCGTCGTCCTGACCCTACTCATGTTCGGGTTCGCCATGGCTGCCGGCAACCAGGTGGCCGGGGATTGGTGGATGCCCCACATGTGGGGAGGGTGGGGTGGCATGGGTGGCTGGGGTATCGGCATGATGCTCGTCGGAACCCTCTGGATGGTGCTGCTCGTCGCATTGCCCGCCATCCTCGTCTACGGGCTGGTCGCCGACCGAGACGCTACCCAATCCGACCCGGCGATGGATACCCTCCGCGAGCAATACGCCCGTGGCGACATCGACGAGGAGGAATACGAGTCTCGTCGTCGCCGTCTCTCCGGACAGTAGCTTCCGGGGTCGACCTCACTACGATCGTGTCGGACGGCCAGCGATGGGTGCTAACTATCATCTGTCCCTCTCGCAGACTACTGCGACTCCTCCCGGCGGAAGTTCGTACGCCGTTCCTCGAACTCCTCCTCGGTGAGATCACCACGGGCGTACGCCATGCGCAATTCTTCCATCGCGGGATTCCGCGACGACTGTGATTCCGTCACGCGACGGAAGATGAGATATCCTCCACTGAGCAGGACGAGTAGGAAGACCAGTGGGACGAGCATCCCGACGAGTGGCCACCAGCCGCTGGTCGTCCCGTATCCGCCCATCATACCCCCGTAACCCATCATCCCGCCGAGTCCCATCCCCATCGTGAGCAAGGGGAGGACAATGATCGCTCCGAGGATGAGGAGGACGATGGTCGTGGTGTCGAGTTGGTTCGATGATGACATGGCTCAGGCCTCCGTAGATGAGTCGAGTTCGTCCGCGACACTGGCGAGGACGCGTTCGAACCGGTCATGGACCTCGTTCGCGATCGAGTCGAGCGCCTCGTTGTCGGCGATGCCGACGAGCTGTTGGGGATCGACTGCACTCACCATGACCTCGCCGTCGTCGGTTTCGTAGACGATGACGTTACACGGGAGGAGTGCGCCGAGTTCGATCTCCTCGTTCAGCCCCTCGTGTGCGAGCGCCGGATTGCACGCACCGAGAATGCGGTATCGCCGAAACTCTTCCCCGATCTTATCTTCGAGCGTCGCCTGAACGTCGATGTCACAGAGGACGCCGAACTCTTCGTCTTTGAGCGCGCCGATGGTCGTCTCGACCACTTGGTCGAAGTCACCGGACACGGCCTTTTGTATTGTGTACTTCATGCGATATACTTCTCTATTGGTGGAGTTAACTGTGGAGTTCCGACGCGGTCGGTGGATGGAGGCATCCGTGCTGGAACCGACACCAGATGGATCATCCGGCACGTTCCAGCTGTTCGCGCCGTCGTTCGAATTCGTCGTCAGAGAGTTCTCCATGCGCGTAGCGCTCTCGGAGGACCGACAGCGGGCGTTCCTCGGTTCCGTCTCCGCCACGCCTCGCGAGCGCGAAGACGAGGTAGATCGGGGCCGCGACGAGCAGCCCCATCCAGAGGAGACCCCAGGGGCCCATCGCGCCGCCGAAGAGCCCCCAGTCGCCGCCCGTCATCCCGCCGCCGTAGCCTCCGCCCATCGCGGTGGCCGTGCCGGTCGTCGCGACCAGCAGCGGGATGGCGAGCAACGTGAGTCGACGAGCAGTGCGTCCGATGTGAGTGGTGAGTTGCGTCATTGTCGTGTATTGGTTAGTCGCGTTGTTCTGTCGAAGCGATCCAAACGGTCAGGACCGTCAGCAGTGGCCCTGCCCGTACATTCCACCGTCGTAGTCGCCGTCAGCCATGTCTTGGGCCATCTCGTCGACGGTCCCACCCATGTGCGCCTCCATCCACTCGACGGCACCCGAACCCATGTGCTCGGTCATGTGCGCCTCCATCCAGGCGGCCCAGTCGTCTGCGGTCCCGTCATACGGGGGCGCATCGTCTGCAGTCGTTTCGTTGCCGTGTGCGCTGACCACGGGGGCGGCGAACGCGAGTCCGATGATCGCGAGCGCCACGAGCAGCCAGCGGCCGAGTTCGAAGGTGATCATTGTCTTTCTCCTCGGTTGGTCGTAGGACCGCTCGGGAGTTATCACGATGGGTGTGAATTCGCGCAGGAGAACGTCCGAGAACGTGTATAGAGCGTTCTAATCGTTTTTCAGGGAGAGAACCGTTCGTCCGTGCCGAATTCGTCGGTGCTCGGCTACCTCCTCGGACGCTGTACCGGTGATCAATGCTCCTGGTTTTGATGCAGATCGTCGCTCGGGTAGATCCGATACGTCCGTCCTTGTCGCTCGCGATACAGCAACCCACGCTTTTCCAGGGCACTGACCGTCTGGCTCACCTTGCTCTTCGAGAAGTCCGAGCGATCCCGCAGTTCGATCTGCGTGATGCCGGGTGAGGAGAGCACCGGCTCGAGGATGCGGCGTTCGTCTTCCGGTAGGAGGTCTAACACGCGAGTCTGTGGCTGGGACTCCGGATTGACAGCTCCGTTCGGCTGCACTGCCCCCTCTGGTGATTCGGCGCTCTCGCGAGCGGTCGAACTCGCCAGCTCGTCCTGTGAGCGGTCGGGTGCATCTATGCCGGTGAGTTCGTCCCGAACCACGAGATACCCCCCACTGATGACAGCCGAGACGAGGAGGGTTCCGAGGACGTACCAGAGCGGATTCGTTCCGTGAACCGCCCCCATCGACATTCCCATCATCGATCCCATCTCCTCGAATGCTTGCTGTTGCTGGTACGCATCCCAGCTGAGCGCACCGCCGATGATGAGAACGGCAGCGACGAGGAAACCGACCACCGTATCGGCTCGCCGTCGATTCATCCCTCCCACCTTGATCTAGCGTGATACTCGTTCATGCCCGAGAGTTGGTGAGACTTCGCTGTACCAGTTGTGATTGACCGAGGCTAGTCTCGGGGCTGCTTGATTTCGGAACGATGTATCGAGACATGACGGTCTGTGGTGTTCATGACTCTGGGACGTCCCCGTTCCAGAGGTCTGTGGGTGTTGCTGTGCGAATTCGGATGGGTGCTTCTCGAACGATCGCTTGCATCGCTTCGAGCAGAAGTAGTACGTCTCGTCGTCGTGGGTGAGACTCGGCCCGCTATCGTCGGTCCGCATCCCACAGACGGGGTCGCGGTATTGGCCGGGAGCACCCAATCCTCGACGATAGACGTAAAGGAGGAACCCGGAGAGCGCGAACGCGATGATGTTGAGATAGAACGTGTAGTTGAGTTCGAAGTACGTCTGTTCGGACGCGGTCTGCCCGCCGGCAAGATTCGGAACGATGCCGAGGACGTTGAACAGTTCCTCCATGAGAAAGCCCGTGAAGGCCATCGTCACGAAGAACACACCGAGAATGTACAGCATCACCTTCCAGCCGTAGTACTTCCGATAGACGTTCAGGACGGGAATCGTGATGAGGTCGGCGTAGACGAACGCGATGACGCCCGCGAAGCTGATACCACCACCCCACAGCGCGACGGCGAACGGGACGTTCCCCATGCTCCCGACGAAGCTGAGCACGGCGATTGCGACACCCATGATCGCGTTCTCGGCGCTGACGAGCAGCCCGTCACCCTGCAGGAAGAGCGAGTTCCACACCCACTGTGGCACGAACACGATGACGAACCCCGAAATCAGAAAGCCGGCGATGATGTCCTTCCAGATCATCGACCACTCCTTGCGGTACTGATTCCCGACCTTGTACCACCCACCCCACGAGAGGAGTTCGTCGCGCCATCCGCCGCTACTGGCGGCCTCCTGCTCGTAGGTCTCCATACAACCCTTCGAGCAGAACTTCAGCGTCTCGCCCCCATCGGTCGTAAGCGAGTACTCGTTTTTCCCTTCCATCCCGCAGGTCGGATCCTCGGTGATTCCCCCCTCGTCGTCTCGCTGGTTCAGTTCCTGGCGAACTTGATCGAAGAGATTCTCGGGGAGCGTCAGATGGACGAGAAGCGCCATCACCGCGATGAGGATGACGCCACCGAGGAGCTCCGCGACGAGGAACTCCCACCCGAGGAGAATCAGAATCATCAGCCCGAGTTCGACGATGAGGTTCGTCGAGGCGAACATGAACGCGAGGAAGTTCACCGTGTGCGCGCCTTTCTTGAATAGCCCCTTCCCGATAGCGACGGCACCGAAGCTACAGCCACTACTCGCCGCGCCGAACACTGTTGCCTTCGTGAGACCACTCAGGTCCCCTTCTCCGAGAACGTTGGCCATCCGTTCCTTCGAGACGTAGACCTGCACGAGGCTCGTGATGACGAGCCCCATGATAATCGCCCACGCGGCTGTCCAGAGAAACCCGATACCGATCCGCAGCGATTCGAGTACCCCCTCGACGAGCGCGGCCTGCATATGTACACCATCGCAGGCATCATCTTTGTCGATTGTTCTTACAAATCAAAAACAGGGGCATCACTTACTCATAGAATCTAAATCGTGAGCTGGCTTCGTCTGGGTTCGCCGCATCGCACGGGGCCAAACGACTGCGAGGGGAGCGTATGCAGTCACTGTTTGAGTGGCTCTGTTGAAATACTCAGAATTTGATACGTACGACGTACAACATACAGAGGGTGTATGTAGCGAAGAAGACACCGGCGATAGATGGGGCAGAAGCAGGTCCCTACGTGATTAGACGGACTCGGTGAGGCCGCCATCAACGCGGATGTTCTGGCCGGTAATATAACTTGACTCAGGAGAGACCAGATACGCGACTGCGTCCGCTATCTCGTCCGTTCGTGCTGGTCGGCCCATCGGGATTCGCGCTCGCGTCTCCTCGTCTATCTCGTAACTGTCGACGAATCCCGGCTGGACGGTGTTCATTCGAATCCCACTGGCGGCGTACTGGTCGGCATAGAGCTTGGTGAAGCTCCCGAGTCCAGCCCGCAGCACCGACGAAACGGGGAACGTCACGGAGGGCTCGAACGCCGAGAACGTAGAGATGTTCACAAACGCCCCGCCACCCTGCTCCTCCATGATGGGCGTGATGAGTCGCGCCATCCGAACCGTATTGAGCAGTACGAGATCGAGCCCCTCGTGCCACTCTTCGTCCGAGATATCGAGCAGGTCGCCGGACGCCGGGTGGCCCGTGTTGTTCACCACTGCGTCGATACGCCCGTAGCGTTCCTGTGTCGTCTCGACGAGCGCCGCCAAGTCGTCGTAATTCGTCACTGACCCCTCGAATCCGGTCCCGCCGAGTTCTTCTGCGACCTCGACGGCGCTCCCTGACCGTGACAACAGTACCGGAGTGTAGCCATCCTCACTCAGTTTCCGTGCGCATGCCTCGCCGATTCCACTTCCAGCAGCAGTCACCACAGCGACCTTTTGTTCGTCCATACTCTGTGTATCCACGCTGATGGGATGGGCACGTAACCTGCTATAGCAGGTGCCAACCCGTCTTGCTTTTCATTGGTGACTGCTAGACACGACTATGAGTGCGACCGAGTCTGCAGAAACACTACGACTCACCTTAGATGTCCGGCATCCTGGGTGTTGGGTGCTGGACGTGACGACACAGGTTGACGTCGGTTTCTTGGGATACGCAATTTACACTCGTGAGAGTGGCAGAGCAAGCACGCACTACACCGTCTATGGTGACGAACAGGACACTATAGAGGAGGGTCTGTCGTTGGTTCGAAACCATCCAGCGGTGTACTCAGTTTCGGAGATGGCCCACGGGTACCGACACGGTCGCTCCCCAACACCTGGCAATGTAACCCGTGACTTGTTAGTCGAGCATGATGGAAAGACACAGATCAGCGACGCGTTCACATCTCGTGGGTTCGTCTATGGTGCCCCAGTTGATGCCTTCGGAAAGACCGAGCACTGGACGGTCCTCTCGAATGCCACTCGTGAGACGATTCAATCACTGCTCAATGAAATTCGAGACGAACGAGACGCAGAGATTGTCGTGGAGTCGATTACCAGTGCCAGCCGTACGGAGGGCTCGAATTCACTCCCCCTCGATGGACTCTCGCATCGGCAGCGGGAAATCTTTCAGCTGGCACGGAAACGAGGGTACTACCAGCACCCAAAGGCCGTCACAGCGGGAGAGCTGGCTACAGAGTTGAGTATTACAACTTCTACGTTCCACGAACATCTGCACAAAGCAGAAGCGAAAGTACTCGACTTGTCGTAGGGTCTGACCAGATGAACTTGAGTTTACTCAGATCGCTCTTTTCCGGTTCAGGCTCTTGACCGACTCGCGCGTTGTATGCAGCACGGCTCCGAGAACATATCACTGATTGAGGGTTTCAACAGAGCCGCTTGAGTCTAAATGCTGTCTGAAACCGCTCCCACGAACTCCCGGTTACTCAGAGAGAGAGCGTGCATACGGGAATACATATCCATCAGATTGAGCAGACCAGCAAATCGTGAATGGTGACTATACTCATTGGTCGGTTTCGATTCGAATATTTCTCGCCCTGATATCCACCCCTTAATAAGCACAATTGTAATAAATTGTGAATGAATCATTCTAGCTGCACTATGGCAACGACAGAAACCCTCGAAACGGAAATCTGGGGCCGTCCCGTCACGTTCGACTACTCCGAGCACTGGGTCGGATACTCACTGTTCCTCCTTCGGATCGTGATGGGGTGGACGCTCTTCCAGGGCGGCGTCACGAAGCTCGTCACGTATCTGGACGCCAACCCGGAGAACAACTGGACTGCCGCTGGCTTCCTGATGAACGCCGTCCCGGAAGGTAATCCGCTGATGGGATTCTGGGGGAGTATGGCTGGGAACCCACTCATCGACCAGCTGAATATGTGGGGGCTCACGTTGACCGGACTCGCACTTATTCTGGGTGCGTTCGGTGCTGGGCGGATTCTCGGGCTGGATGCCTATCTCGAAGATCTCGAGGTCGTGCAGTCCAATCCGTGGCTCCGGTACTTGCTCGGGTGATTCGAAAGGAAGCCTCGAAAACGTCCTCCTGTACCGTTTTCGTATGTCGACGAAACGTCGGTGAACCCTCTGCCAGGGGGCTTGCTTTCGAATCGTAACGACAATCGCATTGAATCATGCCGACGTATCACTAGATATGAGCACGACTACCAGCAACACCGCAAACCGTACTGACCGGGCTGAGGATGCAGTCCGAGAACTGAACGCGATTGCACTCGGGGCATCCGGAGCGATCGTCGCAGCAGTCGTGATGCTACTGCTCGGTGTCTTCGGTGCTGTCGGAGTGTACGAGGGTGCGGTAGCGATGATGGAACAGTGGCACCTGTTCTTCGAGCCGACCGTCGTCGGGACGGTGGCGGGCATGATCGAGGCAGCTGTCATTAGCTTCGTTCTTGTGTACGCCTTCGCGTGGTTGTACAACGCGCTCGCACGGTGAGCGAAGAAAGAATGAGAGCGTGGAGAGACCACCATGTACGTCACCGACAAAGCCGAAATCGTCATCGACGCATCGCCCGAGGAAATCTGGGAGTACGTAACCGAATCGGTCCACTGGACGGCGTCGAACTCCGAGGAGCACTACGGACTCGAATACGATACCCCTGACAACCGCCCACGTGAGGGGGCAAATTCCATCAGGCGGAAGAGGTCGCTGGGATGTACGCCAACCTTGACGGCCGATTCCAGTATCTTGATCTGGCTCGGACGTACGATGCGACACTTCATGCCCTCTACGTTGTCGATAGAAGTGCCTACGCGTCTCGTCGGGGAGGACGTGGGCACGAACTGCAGCAAGTTTTGGAGCAAAACAGGGAGACTGTCGTAGAAGACGTCCAATCGCAGGCGGCTACCGATGGTGTTTCAGTCGCTGCTGAAATCACTCACGGCGTTCCCCATCTGGTGATATCAGAGTACTGCGACCAGCAGGACATTGATCTCGTTATATGGGGACACACGGTCGGTCCGGTATTTCACGATGGCTCGTTGGGAGCGTAACCAAACGAGTTCTACGGAGCTCAGATGTGCCAGCTCTGATCATTTGAGGGGTGTAGACACTCCAGCGCTACCGGCGAAGAGAGATTAGAAGAATCAGGAATCCGAGAGCGATTGCCACTGATTCGACGATATGGACGACAGCGAGATTGAGGCCCCCGAATTCGAACAGCACTCCTTCGATGAACACGCCGAGAGTGATGATTCCGAATCCGATTGCAGCATTACGCATATAGTACGTCCCAGTTCGTCGGTAGGCCTCGAAACTGTCGTACGTGATCAGAATACCGAGTGCGAGGACGACCAAGCGGACGACCAAGAGAACTACTGTTGTCGTATCTACCATTCACTTAATCCTCCAGTTTCCTCGAGTCGCGTCCGAACAGAGCGTACAGAATCGTGAGCATACCGATCGCGACGATTGCCGTTGCCACCGTTCCTGCATTGTGGAACGTCAGACCAACCACGTCGAACAAGATCCCTTCGATGATCGCGCCGAAGCTGATGATGGCGAAGCCGACCGCGAGGTATAACATCGATTGGCTGTTGGCACGTCGATATCCTCGGTAGGCCTGGTATGCGATCACGAACCCGAGAGCCATCGTGACGAGCTTTGCGATAACGAGACCGATGTGCATGGTTATTCTCTCCTCATTGTGTCCCACAGACGAGCGAGTCTGTCGGGGGCGTCTTCCCGAAGTTCGATGCGGACGTCGAACCCAGTCTCGAGGAGCCGGACGTCGATGCGGTCAAGTTGGGCCTCGTATTCGCTGTAGTGGTGGCCATTCGGATCGATATGCGTTCGCTCGATGAGCAGGTCGTACTCTAGTAACGTGTTGACCCGTCTGGAAACTGTCGAGACTGACATCTCGCACACTTCGCTGAGTTCCTTGGCAGACATCTGTTTTCGGCGAGTCGCCTCGAGGATTGCGCGTGCATAGTCGTCGTCAAGGATTTCGAGGATCCCCGAGATGTTCCGCTCCTCACTCACAGTCCGTGTTGTTGTGAACGAGTATATAAAGAAACGCCGATTTGCTGACCCAGCAAACCTACTTCCCGGACTATATCCCCCGAGTGTGTGGGTTTACGTGTAAGGTGACCGATGCCATGACCGACTCACTCAC
The DNA here is from genome assembly GCF_024227715.1 of Halomarina litorea. NCBI lineage: Archaea > Methanobacteriati > Methanobacteriota > Halobacteria > Halobacteriales > Natronomonadaceae > Halomarina > Halomarina litorea. Next base: position 24,818 of record NZ_CP100451.1, read on the forward strand.
GCGCCGACAAATGCTTCAGATGACTGGCGGTGCGGCAGTCGTTGGGCTTGCTGGGTGTACTGGAACGCAGAACAACGACGGCGGAGCGGCAAACGAATCGCTGACCGAGAGTGGCCATGACGACAACGGCACGGAGTCCGGTAACAGCGACGATGGGGAGGGTCACGACGAGGCAGTTGGTGCGCCGTCCGACACGGCCGAAGTGAACATGATTGCCAAGGATGGAGACAATCACTTTGAGCCACACGTCGTGCGGGTGAACGTCGGTGGGACCGTGACTTGGACCAACGAGAGCGGAAGCCACTCGACGACGGCGTACCATCCCGACAACGACCAGCCTCTGCTCGTCCCGGACGGCGCAGCGGCCTGGGACAGCGGTATTCTTTCGGAGGGTGGCGCGACGTTCGAGCACACGTTCGAGACTGAGGGCGTCTACCACTACTACTGCACGCCCCATGAGACCCTCGGGATGCTCGGCACCATCATCGTTGGAGAGCCGAATCCCGACGAACAGACTGCATTGGAGGAGCCGCCAGCAGACAAACCCAAGCGCGTTCGCGAGAAGCTCACCGAACTGAATGGAATGGCTCGGACAGCCCTTAGCGACGATCACGAAGAGGACAGCTCGTAAAACTACACTGTTGCCACATCGTTTTTGAACGATTTTTCGCTTCGACTCTTACTTTACGAGTAGATTGTATCCGACGTGGACTACCGCGAGACCGAAATACCCGAAAATAAGCGCCGCCAGAGTTCGTCGAGAAAGCGACGAAAAGCCCATATCGCCGGTATCGTGAATCTGCTCACCGAGCGCGTACGCGAACCGCCCGGCGAGTAGTGCGAACGGCAGGTGAACAAACACCAGCGGTAACACCAGCAGGTCGAGCTGGGCTGTCGCCTCCGAGCGCGACAGATATTCGAGCTTGAGCAGCAGTTCGAGGAATGCAACGGTTAGGCCAGACACGACGGTCGCAAGTAGTCCTTCGGTTTTCGAGAGGAGCTGGCCTCGCCAGTAGCTCCAGGTATAAAAGACGAGTATCAGCGGGATGAATCGGGCGAACGCCTCCTCGACGACCCCGACCAGGAGTGTCCAAGTGGCGACGGTCGTCACTCCGAGCAAGACGAGCTCAAGCTGGTATGCGATCCACACACCGATACCGGTCACAACGCTGGTCACGCTCGCGAGTCCGACTAGCGACCGATACCCGAGCGTCATGAGCATCGACGAGATCTGTCTACCAGTCGGCGCGCGGCCGGGATAGGCGTACTCGTTCGAAGCGCATCCTGCAAAGAGTCTTTATTATCGCACCCCTGTTATGCAGTACCACGAAAGTCGAGCGTCGTCACCAACTGACTGTTATGCCATCCGATGAATCCGGCTCCGTTTGTCGACCGTCCGATACGGAACCCGACGTGATTGGTCGTATCGAAGAGACGCTTTTGTCACGGAGGGAGTTCCTCGCAGGACTCGGAATCGGGGGCATCGGCGGCGCTGGGGCGGTTCTCGGTCTCACTCAAGGAGGGGAGGGCTTTCAGTCGCTGGCGACGCTCGCTGGAGGAGCCACACTTCCCACCCCAACGCGCTACTATCTTCCAGCGGTCGACGGCTTCGATAACGGTCTCATCGTCCCGTTTGATGTGAAGTTCACTGAGGGGGTGGGTGAGCTGTTCGTGAACCTGAACGGGATTGAAGTCCGTCACGACCTCCAACTCGCGCTCCGAGAGGCGAGGGAGACCGCCACACGTCTCACTGGGGGTTCACTCGCCAATATGGCGACGCACGTCACGTTCGACTCCCCCTCATCTGGTGTGTTTGCACTACGCGGAAAGAGCTGGGAGGCCGGACTCACGGTTGCCTTCGTTGCCAGCCTCCGCCAGCGGGCACTCTCACAGGAGACGCTCATCACGGGAATCGTCAACGACGATGGCGCGTTGCTCCCCGTCGGCGGGATCGAGACGAAAGCCCGCGCGGCGCGAGCGATCGGGGCACGGGAGCTGATCGTCTCGGCGAGCAAACCGACGGACGTGGCTGTTCAAGGACTCCAAATCGTCGAAGCCCCCTCGATTTCAGAGGCACTCGACCGAATTCTGTGACCGAATCGTCCCGCGACCGACTGAGTCCAGTGCGTACGTTGCCCGGCTCTATCGATTGCATATGGGCTATGATTCAAGAACCCGGTCGGTGTAGCTCACGGTATGGCCGAGACAGATCCGTTCGACGCGATTCGCGAGTTCGAGTTCGACGGGACCGCCTACCGGATGGCGGACCTGACCGCCCTCGAAGAGGCGGGACTCTGCGAACTCGACCGCCTCCCCGTCAGCATCCGAGTCCTCCTCGAATCCGTGCTCCGGAACGTCGACGGCGACACGATCACTGCCGACGACGTCCGTAACGTCGCCTCCTGGTCATCCGACGTCCCCGACGTCGAGCTGCCCTTCACCCCCTCGCGTGTCGTCCTGCAGGACCTCACGGGCGTCCCGGCCGTCGTCGACTTGGCAGCCCTCCGGTCGGCCGTCAAGCGGGAGGGGAAGACCCCCGCCCTCGTCGAACCCGAAGTCCCCTGTGACCTCGTCATCGACCACAGCGTGCAGGTGGACTTCTTCGGGAGCGAGGACGCCTACGAGCGGAACGTCGAACTGGAGTACGAGCGCAACGGCGAGCGCTACCGGGCGCTCAAGTGGGCCCAGCAGGCCTTCGAGGACTTCCGCGTCGTCCCGCCCGGGACCGGTATCGTCCACCAGGTGAACCTCGAGTACCTCGGGCAGGTCGTCCACGCCCGCGAGCGCGGGGGCGAGCAGTGGCTCCTGCCGGACACCCTCGTCGGGACGGACAGCCACACACCGATGATCGGCGGTATCGGCGTGGTCGGCTGGGGCGTCGGCGGCATCGAAGCCGAGGCCGCCATGCTCGGACAGCCCATCACGATGAAACTCCCCGAGGTGGTCGGCGTCCATCTCACTGGTGAACTCCCCGAGGGGGCGACGGCGACGGACCTCGTCCTCCACGTCACCGAACGGCTTCGGGAGGTCGGCGTTGTCGACCGCTTCGTCGAGTTCTTCGGCCCCGGCGTCGCGAACCTCACTGTTCCCGACCGGGCGACCATCGCGAATATGGCACCCGAACAGGGCTCGACCATCTCGATGTTCGGCGTCGACGAGGCGACCCTCGACTACCTCGAACTCACAGGCCGCGACGAGGACCACATCGAACTCGTCCGAGAGTACCTCGACGCACAGGGGCTGTTCGGCGAACAGGACCCCGAGTACACCGATACGGTCGATATCGACCTCTCGACGATCACACCCAGCCTCGCTGGCCCGAAACGCCCGCAGGACCGCGTGCCGATGGGGGAGATGAAGACCCACTTCCGGAAGCTCGTCCACGGCGAGTTCGAGGACGACCTCCACGAGATCGACGAGGACGCGCTCACCCGATGGCTCGGAGAGAGCAGCGCTCCCGACACCGACCGGCCCGACACCGACCTGCCGGAGGCAGACATCGGTGACCTCGACAAACGAGTCGAGGTTGACGTGAACGGCGAGACGACCGAAATCGGTCACGGGAGCGTCGTGGTCAGCGCCATCACGAGCTGTACCAACACCTCAAACCCGTCGGTGATGCTCGCGGCGGGCTTGCTCGCCCGCAACGCCGTCGAGCGCGGTCTCGATGTCCCCGCGTACGTCAAAACGAGCCTCGCCCCCGGTAGTCGCGTCGTCACCGAGTACCTCGAAGCGTCGGGCCTCCTCCCGTACCTGGAGGACCTCGGCTACAACGTCGTCGGCTACGGCTGTACGACCTGTATCGGGAACGCCGGTCCACTTCCCGAACCCATCGAGCGCGCCATCGACGACCACGACCTCTGGACGACGAGCGTCCTCTCGGGCAACCGGAACTTCGAGGCGCGTATCCACCCGAAGGTCCGGGCGAACTACCTCGCCAGCCCGCCGCTGGTCGTCGCCTACGGGCTCGCCGGGCGGATGGACGTCGACCTCGAACACGACCCGCTGGGCACGGACGAGGACGGCGAACCGGTCTACCTAGCCGACCTCTGGCCCAGCGCCGACGAGATTCTCGCGGCCGTCCACGACAGCGTCGACGCCTCGATGTTCGAGGAGAAGTACGCCGAGGTGTTCGAGGGCGACGAGCGCTGGGAGGCCCTCGACGCCCCCACGGGGGACGTCTACGAGTGGGACGACGCCTCGACGTACATCCGCGAACCGCCGTTCTTCGAGGACTTCCCGCTCGACGAGCCGGGCGTCGCCGACGTCGAGGGCGCCCGGACGCTCCTGTTGCTCGGCGACACCGTCACGACCGACCATATCAGCCCCGCGGGGCCGTTCTCCCGCGACCTTCCCGCAGGTAAGTGGCTCGTCGACCACGGCGTCGAGCCCCACGAGTTCAACACGTACGGCGCTCGTCGGGGGAACCACGAGGTGATGATGCGAGGGACGTTCGCCAACGTCCGTATCGAGAACGAGATGCTCGACGGTGTCGAGGGCGGCTACACGGTTCACCACCCCACGGAGGAACAGACGACCGTCTTCGAGGCCAGTCGGCGCTACCGCGAGGACGATACGCCACTGGTCGTCTTCGCGGGCGAGGAACTCGGCACGGGGTCGAGTCGTGACTGGGCCGCGAAGGGGACCGACCTGCTCGGCGTCCGGGCGACCATCGCGGAGAGCTACGAACGCATCTTCCGGGACAACCTTGTGGGCATGGGAGTCCTCCCACTCCAGTTCGCGGAAGGCGACTCGTGGGAATCACTCGGCATCAACGGGTCCGAGCACGTCTCGGTTCGGGGGCTCGACGACGGACTGAGCGTGAACAACGACCTCACGGTCGTCGCCGAGCGAGCCGACGGTTCGACCGTCGAGTTCCCTGTCACCGCGCAGGTCGGGACACCGGCGGCCGTCCGCTACGTCCAGAACGGGGGCATCTTGCACCTCGTGCTCCGTCGTCTGCTCATCGAACAGTAGCCGTACAGAGTCGACCGGTGCTTGCCTTTCAGTATTGGTGATACAAATTTGGTACTCAACGTAGTTATCGGAATTAATCCCCAAGGAACCTATTCGGTTCCTCAAATTCTTCGGATGAAAGAATTGTTTCCGTATCGAACACATCAAATCGTTCAAAGTGGTTGTCAATCGTCAGGACAGTGTTCACTCCTTCGTCGACCGCGACCTGTGCATAATACCCGTCCCAGCTGTCAACATTTGTCTCACTCGCCAGAGAAAATCCATCCCGAACGATGTCTTCAGACATATTGTCGTGCCAGTGGATCCGTTTCGCGTCCATAAAATTCTGTAGAAGGCGGGACGCGTCCCTGTTTGAGCGCCCATAGTACGTCGTCAAGACAGTATGCGCTCCAAACAGCGCAGGATTACGGGACAACGGCGTCTATGTTACCAGTGATGGCATCTCGGACGTATGAGAGCGCAGCATCACGGACAAGGGCCTCTGTGTGTGCGAGTGCAATTACCCCGACGTTGAAGAGATACGGCCCGTCACCGTCACTCATTACTATTCCGTTCGGCTCCTCTTCGAATGGCGTCTCGGTGCTTCTGAGCAATTGGGTCGGCTCCCCCGTCAAGCGGCGTCGTCTCACCCCGTTCCGGAGACGTTTCCGCAACGAGTTGTTCCATGCGCTCGATAATCTGTTCGGGGTTGTCTTCGGGTTCAACGACTGCTTTCCCATCCTCTTCGTGGATCTCTACCTCAGTACCGGGAGTAATCCCGAGACGCTCTCGTACCTCCCGTGGGAGAACGATCCGCCCTTTTGAATCCACCTTCGCCATATTCCCACCTAGAGTGAGAACGATCATAACGTTTGCTCAGAACCCTACTCCCAGCCCCGACTCGAAGTAGAGCAGCGATATTACCAGCTATCACGAAGATAGCGACTCATCGCCGTGTTGCGGTGACGAGCAGATGTCTGAGGTGCGGGAGCGCACGATGGGCGTGTCGGATTTGTTCGCTCACTGCCTGTCGGTCCATTCCCCAGTGAGAGAGCAGCCGTTCAACGACCCCTTCGATATGCATCTCGAAGAACAGATACAGGCGCGTCCACTTCTGGAATCGACCAATACTGTTCGCAGTGATGTCCTGAACAGTATCAATGGTGACCCCGGCGTGTTCGAGGTCCGTCAGGTACTGTTCGACGGTCGAGAGCGGCGGCATGTCCCAGGCCTCTGCGAAATCCGTGACAGCATCTGCTTCAGCCGTTCCGACACTGTCACTCATGAGTAGGTCCGATATCGCGAGCACACCGCCCGATTTTAGCACACGCGCTAGTTCCTCGAATGCAGCGGGCTTGTCCGGGATGTAGACTAGCGAATCGACGGCGGTACAGACATCGACGGTATTCGTCGCAATTGGTAGTCCGGTCGCATCGCCCACGAGAAACTTCGCCCCGATTCCATGCGTCGTCGCGTTCGTGCGTGCAGTGGCGATATTGAACGGGACGAGGTCGACCCCAAGTGCGGGGACGTTCAGCTCCTCGGCGAGTTCGATCGTCGGCCCGCCCCGACCACAGCCAACATCCAAGAGCTGTGTCTCTTCGGTATCGACGAGCCGAGGTTTCAGCTCGGTTGCAATCTTTATTGCGAGACGCCGTTGGCTCGATCCGAGAACGTAAGGCAAATACCACGGCGAGTAGCCCATATTGAGGAACGACTCGGTGTCGAGCAGAAAATCGAATCCGCGCCAGATGTCGGCTCGCTCGCCACGGTACGAGAACTGGTCCGTAATCCGGTCGTGGAGTGAGTCCGACACCATCCGTTACTCCGAGTATTCCGAGAGCTTCGAAACCTCTGAATAGCAGTACGCCGATTCGCTGCCGTACTCTAGCTCGGTACACCCTCGCGGACGCTGGTAGTCGATGTCTTTGTGGCGACGGAGGTAGGTGACGTAGCCGTCGTCGACGCGGTCGAGGATATCGTGACAGACCCATCTCTCGCCGAACCAGTTCGCACCAAGGTTCCTGTAGGGGCAGAGGAATATCGTCCGTTCGACTGCGTCGACCCGTGGCGTCTCGACGATGCGAACCCCGACGAGCCGATACGCGAGTCGAAGCCGTCGGACGACGGCACGCGGTGTGGTCGCGCCGAGAAAGAGGACGTGAGCTGCGAGGTACCCGAACCCGTGGAGAAGTCGCCTGATCATCGGATTTCGTAGCTCCGGACGGGAAACCCATTGGGTAACTGTCGGGCCATCCCTCGTCGAACAGTCACGCGTCGCTCCTCACCGTGCTGCTTGCTCTCGGTACCCGACCCGATGAGCGTCACTGCGTCGACACCGACGGACACAGCGGGAGTGGCCGAGAACAGTACAGATTCCGACCGATTCATGATCTTGACACGGTGGTTATACGAGTCACACCTCTATTGCGATTACGGCTTCTTTTGCTTGCAATCTACGAGCTTCATGTTTCGATTACCGTGCTTTTTGGAACGTACCATTTGGAATCTATGATCATGGGCGTCTTGTGAGGGGCAACCGACTTGTCGATGGCCAAACTGCACGTACCTATGTTCGTCTCCCACGTCGAGTGGCTCACAACGGGACTCATCGTCCTGAGTTCGGTGTATTCAGTGTCGAAGATCCTCACAATTCGGCACCAGTATCAGGGAATATACGGCCAGTTTCTCGAGGGAATTCCACTCATGGGTGCTCTCTTCGGAATCGCTCATATTGGGTGGATCGTCTCTCTTCCACACGACGTTCTCAGTGTAACAGAGGCCGGCGCTGCGATTGGTGTCTTGGCGGTAGTGGCTGGATTGGGTTATATCCACCCACGGCTGAGTTATTCAGGCGGTGAATCGTCGTGAATCAGCTCCTCTCGACGGTCCTCTTGATAGGAGTATCGGGGACAATTGCCCTCCTGTGTTACGTGTTTCTGTATCGTGAGTATATCCTCGTAATCCAGCGTCCGTTCTTCTTCAGACTCGGACTCGGCGCATTCCTCGCTGCGATTCTCAGTGTGAGCTCCTTGGTGTTCGAGCAGGTTCCGCTACATCTCTCACATGCCGTGCTTGCAGTTGCTGTTGCCGCTGCCGTCCACGCCATTCAAGACGGCCTCTCCCCCGAGAACGAGGGCTGGTTTCATTCCTTGTTCCGACCGTGAGTCCACTGGGAGTGGCGAAACGCTCCGTTCGATCCGTTTTCTTGTCGTGACGGCCGTGCTTCTCGGCTGGAAGGGCTCTACTTCAACCGGGAGTCGATCCGGTCTGGAATCGACAGGGTACAATAGACCTGAACCGGGAACGTCAATACCCGTCGAGGGTCTCTATCGAGTGTGCTGTTTTGGGTTCACGCCGCGGTCGCGTATCTCAGCTATCGCACGGTCGTCCGTAGGGTCTGGGAAAAGCAACCTCACGGAGACGATATTATCGCACTCTGTGGAGGTGCATTACTCCCCGATCTCATCGATAAGCCGCTGACTCTCGTGATTTCTTCGCTCCCAAGTCGGTCGGTGGCACACTCGCTGTTCGTGACCGTTGTCCTCATCGCGGCTATGGGTACTCTCGCAAAACGGCGAGGAAAGCGAGAGTTCGGTGCAGTATTCGCACTCGGATATCTCTCCCATCTCGGTGCTGATCTCGTTGATTACGTATTCATCCCGGAAGAGACGATTTTGTTTCTGTTTTGGCCGGTCGTCACCGAGTACCACCATATCAGCACGATCGGTGACCTCCTCGCCTTGCTCTCGTCGACGCCATACGTTCTCGCTCAGACTGTCGTGACACTGGTCGCGAGTGCTCTGTGGATTCATGACGGAAAGCCGGGGTACTCGTTCTCGAAACGATCCCGAAGCCCCTGACTGTGGGTGGACCCTAGTCGTCGGTTCGAAATCGGTCTCGAATAGAATACGGAACGGACCCGACTGTACCTATTCAACGATAACTCGTCCGATCATTCCATTCTCCTCATGCGGAAGGCAGAAATACCGATACGTGCCTGCGACGTCGAACGTGTAACTGTAGGTGTCGCCGCCTTCGAGGAAGCCCCGCGCCGACGTGCTCTGGCGGACGGCCTGTTCGGACTCGTACCCACCACTGGCGAAATACGACGCGTCGGCCGGGATCGCGTTCTCGTATGCTGGTGCCGTGTGTGGCGCCCCACCGTCGTTGGTCCACGTGACCTGCCGACCAGCATCGATGGTGATGTCTGCCGGGTCAAAGCGAAGCTCGCCAGTCATCGTCACCCTCGGTCCCGACGGGTTACTGCCCCCGAGACAGCCAGCGACTGTCGTCGTTCCGACGACTAGTGTCCCGCCAGCCCGTCGAAGCAGTGTTCGTCGCGAGTACGTATCTACTGGCATCTCTAGCTCCCTCCGCCCTGCGTGTTCGTGTCATCCGCGATGCACGGGGTACGACGTCTGTTCCGAAACTGCTGTCGGACATTTGTCATGGTTCGATCCCTCCGGTCGACCGAGGTCTCTGTGCGATTGATTCGGGAGCGGCTCCCTCAAGCTTCTTCACGCGGGTTGCTAGAGCGAGGAACGTCGCCGCGAGCGTCAGGGTTACTGCGGCGGCGGCCGCGAGGTCGTGCGCCCCCAACGAGTGATCGAGAGCGCCGTTGACGAGTTCGGCTCGCAGGAACGTATGGTTGTACTCGCCGACAAGCGGTGTGAAGTAGTCCACGAGGTCGTTGAATCCGTACCAGACGGTGGCGACGGCGACCGCACCGACCGAGAACTCGGCGTAGCGATAGATCAGGAACGACTGCAGACTCATCGCGAGATGGCTCACGATGAGGAACCAGTAGAGCCAGGGTTCGATGCCGCCGGGACCGTTGAGCACGAACTGGACGAACGGTGTCCAGAGGCCGAGCTTGATGTTGCCGAAGAACGCGAGCATATGCAGCCACTCGACGTCGTAGCCGAGTTTCCAGGCGGCGAGACTCAGCGCCACGAACAGCGTCGCAATGGGACTATCGGGGACGAACGGCCACATCACTAGCGGGGTTTGAGCAAGCTGGGAACGGTAGTACCAGAACCCGAACGCGGTTCCCGCGAGATTGATCGAGACGATGAGCCACGCGTATCGGAGCGCCAGATCTTCGAGCCGCCGTGGAAGTGGGGCGAGGTACATCGGGAGGTCGACCCGCGAGCCAGTATCCGTCATTCGTTCGATGACGTCACATCTCCGATCCAGCGTCGACGCGATTCGTCATGATGATGCCGCTGATCAGCATTAGTACTGCGAGTGCGACCATTCCGAGGTCCCAGCCCATTCCGGCAGTCATCGGAGAGCCCATACTACCCATTCCGCCGTCCATGCTCGATCCCATGCCGCTTCCCATCCCCCAGTTCGCGCTTCCAGTAACGCCGACGAGCACCTGGTTGAGTAGCATTACCAGCGAGTAGCCGATCATCAGCGGACCGCTCGCATTCCCGAGTCGGACCGCGGAGGGCGTCAGCAAGACCACGCCGTGCACTACGACCACCACGCCGAGGAGGGCCATGAGGAGCCCGCTGTTCGACCCCATCATCCCGCTGCCACCGGTTGCTGACACCAGCGAGTACAGGCCCGAGACCACGGCGATCGCTGCTCCGTACTGCCGCATCGTCGTACTATCGGTGTTCGTGTTCATGTTAGACTCCGAGCATCATCCTGAGTGATCCTCTGACTCCCATCGGCAGTCCAATCGCGCCGATGAAAAACGCCATGAGCCACCACCACGTGTGGTTCATCTCTTCTCTCGCCTCCGCGAGATACCACACGATACCCCCGGTCACGAGGAGTTTGAGGACGAACGTCGAGCCGGCGAAGCCAGTTGCCTGGTACACGAGGTTCGTCAGAACCAACTTCGGGGAGTAGCCGAGGAACGCGACGCCGACGAGACTTTGCGCCCCGTCCCACAACTGACCGAAGATCGCGAGTAGGAGTAATGGATGACGGAGGTGAGGTGTATCGACGAATCCGGCACCCCAGTAGTACACGCCCGTCACTCCAAGGGCGATCCCGGTCGTTACGACCGGAACCCACAGTCGCAGCGACACCGCCATCGTCGCACCGTACAAGAACGCCCACCCGACAGCCCCGATGGCCCACACTGCCCCGACCGCACCGATTGCCTGTGGAATCGTGACGAGTCCCCGATCGCGAGCCAGCGCCCCAGCACCGAGTGCCAGGACGGTGACCGCGGTGACGACGAAATAGATCGACGGCGTGATGAACAGCACATCGTACTCCCCGAGCAGGCCGATATCTTCGAGGGCACGCATCGCGCCGCCGGCGACGATAATCGGGGCGAACCCGTAGGCAAGTCGTGCGTCGAACGTGACGTCGAGGGCGTCCAGATACGCCCGTAGCCCAGGGAGGCTGTACAGGACCGCCGCGAGGTACGTCACCGTATTCACCGCGTTGTACCCACGTACGGCCCGAATCCCCTCGTGGGTCACTGGCTGGCTGGCGGCGTCGGCGACAACCGGTCCCCAGAGGTACTGCCAGACGAATCGGTCATAGACCAGCGTCGGGAACACGAGGAGTGCGACGCCGATGAGGAGTACTGGGCCGAGCAGATACAGCAGCCACCACTCGCGCGATCCAGTGTCGGGCAGTGTCCCCCAGGCGTGTCGAGCAGTGCTCACGCCGTGCTCACCTCGAGGCGCCACGTCGTACTCTTCGAACGTCCCCACTTCTCGAGGGAGATATCGGCGAGGTCGTCCTGAAGCTGACTGAGATACTGCGCGACAGCTTTCGGTGATGCGTCCAACTCGTTGGCAATCTCACGAGCACGGAGGTACGTCGGCTCGGAGCTGGCCGTCTTAACGAGATACGCGTGCACCGTTTGGCGGGAAATATTGGACATCGGTTGAGCGAGTGACGTTCAGCGGAACCAGCCCAGCAGTTTGTAGTCGTGGTCGGGGGTATACCGCCGGAACAGCAGGCTGTTCGACAGTACCGACACGCTGGAGAACGCCATCGCGCCAGCAGCGAGCACCGGTTGGAGTAATCCGAGCGAGGCCAGCGGAATCATCGCCGTGTTGTACCCCAGCGCCCACACGAGGTTCTGTTTGATTTTCGCGAGCGTCGCGTCCGAGATGCGGATGGCCTTCACGACGTCGAGCGGGTCGTCGCGCATCAGCGTCACGTCCGCCGCCTCGATGGCGACGTCCGTCCCCGAGCCGATGGCCGTCCCGACGTACGCGACGGCAAGGGCGGGCGCATCGTTGACGCCGTCGCCCACCATCATCGCCTTGCGCCCTTCGTCCTGAATGCTCTCGACGGCGTCGGACTTGTCTTCGGGGAGAACCTCCGCACGGACGTTCTCGGGGTCGATGCCGACCTGCTCGGCGACCGAGCGGGCGGTCCGTTCGTTGTCGCCGGTGATCATCATCACGTCGACGCCGCGTTCCTGCAGTTGGCTCACGGCGTCTTTCGCACTCTCTTTGACTGTGTCGGCGTCAGCGACCACGCCGACGAGTTCGCCCTCGTCCGTGCCGGCAGGCACGCGGGCGACGAGCATCGCCGTCTTCCCCTCGTTCTCTAGGCGCTCCATCGTCTCTTGGGCGGGTGACGGGTCGATCCCGTTGTCCCGGAGCAGCTTCCGGTTGCCCACCAGCACCTCGCTGTCACCGACGGTCGCTTTGATGCCGTGACCGGGGACGTTCTCGAAGTCGTCCGGGTCGGTTACATCGATCCCGCGCTCTCTGGCTCCGTCGACGATAGCGCGGGCGAGGGGGTGTTCGCTCCCGCTCTCGGCGGTGGCTGCCAGCCGCAGCACGTCGTCCTCGCTGAGGCGCTCCTGTGCAGTTAGCTGGCCCCCATCTGCGGCAGGGTTCCCACCGTCCGCGACCGGTTGGCCGTCTCCGTTGAAGACGACCACGTCGGTGAGTTCCATCTCTCCTTTCGTGAGCGTGCCCGTCTTGTCGAAGACCACCGTGTCGACGTCCTTCGCCCGTTCGAGGATGTCGCCGCCCTTGAACAGGACGCCGTTCTGTGCGCCGATGGTTGTCCCGACCATCGTCGCCGCCGGCGTTGCGAGTCCGAGCGCACAGGGACAGGCGATGAGCACCGACGACGCGAAGACGATGATAGAGAACTCGAAGACCGATACGCCGCCGGCAGCGACGGGGCCGCCAGCAACGAGGCTCCAAAGCGGAAGCGCGTCGATAACTCCGACGAGGAGTTCGGGGAACAGATACCAGACGACGCCCCAGAAAAGGGCGTTCACGATAACCACGGGCACGAAGTACGCCGAGATGCGGTCGGCGAGGTTCTGGATGTCGGGCTGGCGTGACTGGGCTTCCTTGACCGTCTGAACGATCTGCTGGAGCGCCGTGTCCTTGCCGACCTTCGTCGCCTCCACGACGAGCACGCCGTTCTCGTTGATGGTCGAGCCGACCACCTCGTCGCCCTCGCTCTTCTCGACAGGGACGGACTCGCCGGTGACCATCGACTCATCAACGGCTGACTGCCCGTCGACGACGACCCCGTCGGTCGGAATCTGCTCACCGGGGCGGACCTTCATTCGATCCCCGACCTCAACGTCCTCAAGCGGGATTTCCTCCTCGTTGCTGTTCTCGTCGACGACGGTGGCTGTCTCGGCCTCCATCTCGAGCAGCTTCCGGAGCGCCTCACCGGCCTGGCCCTTCGAGCGGGCTTCGAGGTAGTTCCCGAGCGTGATGAACACGAGGATGAGCGCCGCCGTATCGAAATACAGCCCCCCGGCGATTACCCCTGAGAGGACCGCCACGGAGTAGACGTACGCGGTGGTCGAACCCAGCGCGATCAGCACGTCCATGTTGGCGCGGCCGTTCTTCACGAGCGCCTTGTAGGAGTTCTTGTAGAACGGCCAGCCGAGTACCAGCTGGACGGGCGTCGCCAGCAGGAACTCGACCCAGCCGAACTCGATGCCAAGAATGGTCTCCGGAAGGACGCCACCGCCGAGCAGGAATTTTTCGACGAGGAAGAACAGCAGCGGGGCCGACAGCGCTGCACCGAACAGCGTCAGCCGCAACTGTCGCCTGATCTCTGCTTGCCGGGCCTCCTCTCGGGCGTCACCACCAGACCCGTCCTCAGTCTCCGCGTCCTCACGGACGGGCGAGTAGCCAGCGTCCTCGATGGCGTCGTAGAAGTCCGAGAGGCTCGCCTCGGCCGGGTTGTACGTGACCTGTGCCTCGTCGGTCGCGAAGTTCACGTCGGCGCTGACGACACCCGGCGTCCGTTCGAGCGCGTCCTGCACCGTCTCCGAGCAGTTCGCACACGACATGTCCGTGATACCGATGTTCACTGAATCTGTGACTGGCGAGTAGCCAGCGTCCTCGATAGCATCGAATATTTGGCCGAGTGAGACGTCGTCCGGGTCGTACTCGACACTCCCCTCGTCGGTCGCGAAGTTGATGTTCGCGTCCGAGACGCCATCTACGGATTCAACGGCGTCAGTGATGGTTTGCGAGCAGTTCGCGCAACTCATCCCCTGGATGTCGATTTGGCTTTTCCGCTGACTCATTACATGCTCATACGGCCTCCATATTCAATCGGTTTGCCCTTTCAGGTGTTCGGCGAATGTGGCTGTGGAATTTCGAATCCAAAGCAGTCTAGCAGGCCTTTCTAATCAATCAGCTCCCTGCTGAAGCTGCTCGTATTTCTCCTCGAACCGGGATTCACACGACGGACAACAGAACTGGTACAACTCCCCGTCGATGCGGGTGGCTGTCCCCTCGCTATCGACCGTATTCCCGCACTGGGCACAGGAGAGGGCGAACTCCGTCCCGCCCAGATCAGGCGACCAGTCAGCGCGTGCTAGGAGCGTCACTCCGAAATCTGCGATTGCTCCGTCGTCGAGCGTGTCGTCGAGCCAGCTCGCAACGTCGTTGTCTGGAACGCGCGCATAGACGACCAGATCGCCTTCAGCGGTGGTGAACACGTGCTCGACAGCCCCCTCATCGAGCAGGACATCTTTAAGTGGCCCGACTCCCGGACCGTCCGAGGCGACGTCCAGCGTCAGCAACACGGGAATGCCTTTCCGGAGTTGTGAGCGGTCGACATCGAGGGTGAACCGGCTGATGATTCCCATCTCCTGCAGTCTCGCCACCCGATCCGACACGGCCGGTGCCGAGAGGCCGACGACGTCCGCGATATCACTGTACGGTCGACGAGCGTTCGACAGCAGGAGCTGGAGGATTTCCAGATCGGTTTCGTCGAGGTCGCGCATAGTGGACCAACGACAACGAATGACTAAAGCATCTCGGTGCTACCTGCTTAGCTTCCAAACTTTGGATTGCTTGTGACTCGCTGTTTCGAAGGGAAAATCCGCATAAGAGTGGGAGGCGTACGTATCCATGTATGTCGACGACCATCACCGTCGAGGGAATGACTTGCGGCCACTGCGAACAGACAGTCGAAGAAGCGCTTCGAGAGGCGAGCGGCGTGACCGACGTAACTGTCGATCGAGAAGCCGAACAGGCGAGCATCGAGGGCGATGCTGACGCCACGGCACTCGTCCAAGCCGTCGAGGACGCTGGCTACACCGCCCACGCCTGAGAAACGCCGGAACGCACGCTGACGAACGCCCCGCCGTTCTCGTTCGATTCCGACCCTCTCGATGGCACCGCGCAGTGTCAGGGTCTGGACAATATAATGAGGGGCGGCACCAAAACCCACGCCATGAGCAACCATCCAGACCACGAGCATTCCGGAAACCTCTCCCCGGGGCCTCACCCACCGCATCAATCCGAAGGATCCGTCTACTGTTGTCGAATTTGCCAGTTAGAAGCAGATGCTGAAGTGCGAGCAACAGCTTACGCGTTATCCGAGCAGCAGTCCCACCCCACGGAGTACGAAGCGCATACTGCGGCGGATGAGGCCACCACGGAACCCGAACATCCCGAGCACGAGCACCGCCAAGCCGAAACCGAACACACTCATCACGGGGAAACTGAGCACGACCACGGTGCGCACGGTCACCAAGGGGATCACGAGGATCACGGCGCACATACGGACCACACGGGCCACGAAGGGATGTTCCGCCGGCGGTTCTGGGTGTCGCTCGTCCTCTCGGTGCCAGTCATCTTCTTCAGCGAGTTCATCCAGGACGTCTTCGGCTACTCCGCGCCTACGTTCCCAGGTAGTGTCTGGATCACGCCAGTCCTCTCGGTAATCATCTTCGCGTACGGTGGGATTCCATTCCTCTCGATGGCCCGGACGGAACTCGAGAACCGGGAGCCGGGGATGATGATGCTCATCTCGTTGGCCATCACCGTCGCGTTCGTCTACTCGATTGCGAGTTTGTTCCTCGAGGGGACGACGCCATTCTTCTGGGAACTCGTCACGCTGATCGACATCATGCTGCTAGGCCACTGGATGGAGATGCGGTCGGTCCGACAGGCTTCTGGAGCGCTCGACGAGCTGGCGAAGCTCATGCCCGACACCGCCGAGCGCGTCACCGAGAGCGGAGACACGGAGGAGGTACCCGTCTCTGAACTCGGCGAGGGCGACGTCGTTCTCGTTCGTCCGGGTGCAAGTGTACCTGCGGATGGGGAAGTCGTCGAGGGTGAGTCCTCGGTCGACGAATCGATGATTACTGGGGAATCCCGTCCTGTCGACAAGGAACCCGGGTCGGAAGTCGTCGCTGGTACGGTCAACCAGGACGGCAGCCTCCGCGTTCGCGTCACGAAGACCGGCGACGAGACGACGCTGGCGGGCATTATGCGACTGGTCGACGAGGCCCAGCAGTCCAAATCCCGTACGCAACTCCTGGCCGACCGGGCCGCTGGTTGGTTGTTCTACGTGGCACTCGGCGTCGCGGCGATTACGGCCATCGCGTGGGTCGTCGCGGTCGGGTTCAACATCGGCGTGCTCGAACGCGTCGTGACGGTCCTCGTCATCGCCTGTCCGCATGCCCTCGGCTTGGCCGTCCCGCTCGTAGTGGCGATCAACACCTCCACGGCTGCCCAGAACGGGATGCTCATCCGCGACCGCATCGCTATGGAGGAGGCCCGGAACCTCGATACGGTGATGTTCGACAAGACCGGAACACTCACGAAGGGCGAGCAGGGCGTCGTCGGTGTCGAGACGGCAGGCGATTGGGACGAGGAGCGGGCGTTCGAAGTCGCTGCGGGCGTCGAGGGTGATTCCGAGCACATGATTGCCCGCGCTATCCGGAACGCCGCCGAGGAGCGGGGCGTCCAGCGAGCGAGCGTCTCGAAGTTCGAGAACCTCCGTGGACTCGGCGTTCGGGCGACCGTCGATGGCGAGGTGGTTCACCTCGGCGGCCCCAACCTGATCGAGAAACTCGGTATCGACCGCCCCGACGACATCACCGCCTTCGCGGAGGAAGCCGGCTCGAACGCACAGACGGTCATCTACCTGATTCACGACGAATCCGAAGTCATGGCGGCGTTCGCGCTGGCGGACGTCATCCGCGAGGAGAGTCGGCAGGCCATTGAGGCACTGCACGAAATGGGAATCGAGGTGGCGATGCTTACGGGGGACTCCGAGGACGTCGCGAAGGCCGTCTCCGAAGAACTCGGCATCGACCAGTACTTCGCGGAGGTCCTGCCCGAGGAGAAAGACACCAAGGTCGAACAGCTCCAGTCGGAAGGGAAGCTGGTCGCCATGGTGGGCGACGGCGTCAACGACGCCCCCGCGCTCACCAGAGCCGACGTGGGCATCGCCATCGGCTCGGGAACCGACGTGGCCATCGAGTCGGGCGACATCATCCTCGTCGACAACAACCCACTAGATGTCGTCCGTCTCATCAAACTCTCGAAGGCGAGCTACCGGAAGATGCAGGAGAATCTCGTCTGGGCCAGCGGCTACAACGTGTTCGCGCTGCCTCTCGCTGCGGGAGTCCTCGCACCCATCGGGATTCTGCTGTCGCCGGCGATCGGCGCCGTGTTCATGTCGCTGTCGACGATCATCGTCGCGATCAACGCCCGCCGACTCCGGGGAGTCGACCTCTCGGCATGACGACGCTGATCGTCGGAGGCTACGGATCGGTCGGTCACACGATAGCAGAAGAACTGGCCACTGCGCCTGACGACCCGAGCGCAGTGATTATCGCTGGTCGCGACGCGATCAAAACGAACGCCGTCGCCAGCGAGTTCGGAGACCACGTCTCTGGCGTTGCGTTCGACTTCCAAGAGACGGGTTCGTACGCTCGTGTCCTCGAAGATCCGGACCAGATCGTGATGTGCGTGGATATGCTGACCACGAAGCGGGTGTAATACCGTCGCCTGGTATCGTCGCAGTAGACCTAATGATATCGATAATGGCTTGTTGAGACACCTTGGCGAACCTCTGGTCGTTGTCTTCGGCGTACTACAGCTCACTGAAGGGGATCAGCGCACGACGGGAGCGGGATTCAGATCGTATCATCAGGATCGTGTTCTTTTATCATGCGAGTGGCTTCGTTCTCATACCGTTCTTTCAACTCCGCCTCATCGACGGATTCGAGGTTGTCGGGAGAGACATCCTTTGCGGCAGTCACCGTATCGAGGTCGATCGCCTGGGCGGCGAGTTCCCGTCGGAAGAGTCGCTCACCATCAGCGGTCGCGTACTTGAGGATGACTAGATCACGGTTGTTGTACCCGCGCTCAACGAGCCACACGCGAACGGTGTCACTTTCGGAAGACACTGCCGAAGCGGATGGGGGACACGAGGATAGTCGTTGGGCTTACACTGACGGCAGGCGTCGAATCCGAACTCGATAGTCAAGAGCTGTGTTCAGAGCTCGACTTCTCCACTGTCTCAATCTACCTCCTCGACAGTGACTTAGCTTCCAGCGCGCTGCGTCGGGTTTCCCGGCGAGCCAGCGCGCCATTCCCTCGTCGTCATCGATGACCGCGACGGCATAGTCGATTCAACCCAGTCCTTTCCGATGCTATACACAGAACGGGTACTCCCCTACTCGATGTCGTCCCAGGCACCGACCTCGCTCCGTCGGAGCTCACCGGTTGCCTGCCAGACGCGGGGGCGGAACGTGATTCCGGCGAGCATCAGGTAGAACGCACCGACGAGTGCCGTGGTGACCGTCCCTGGTATCGCGCCCATCGCGGCACTCGCGGGCCAGGCTCCTTCGGTTCCCGAGGCAACGAAGATCCGGAATAGCCACGCCGCGAGCAGCACCGTCAACAGCGGGAGGTACACTCGGCGCAGTCGATGGGCGATGGCCTCCTCGTAGGAGACCTTCGCCCGAGGCTCGCGGTAGTCCCGGGAGAGCCGCGGACGCCAGTCGGGGTCCTCGATGCCCTGTGAGGGGTCGAGCGAGTACGCGAAGACGTTCCGCTGGAGTATCCGGACCCGAGAGCGCCACATGTCGTAGCCGCGGTACCGACGGGCTTCGATGACGAGGAACACCGTCACCATGACGACGCCGACGAGGATGATGTAATGTGGGCGGTCGCCCCCCGAGAACGCGTAGGTGAGGATGGCCGCGATGAGCGTCACCGCCCAGTTCGAGGTGCGGTCGAGGCGCTCGCGCCACAGCTTCATCCGGTGGATCTCCCCCCGGTAGAGGTGCGCCATTGCCGACCCGGGGGCGCTCGACTCCTCGAAGAACCCCCGACCCATCGTCCGGGCCTCCTCGCTCACCGCGTCGAACGACTCGTCGCAGTCGTAGCCGTCGCTCCCCGGGTCGGTTCGCGGCTCTCGCGTCGCGTTCTGTTCGGAATCGCTCATGTGATGGTTCGTGCTGTCAGCGGTCGGGGCGTCCAATCCGTAGGGGAGTCCCCTCGGCTCCCGGTCGGTCGCGAGTGGAACTGCCGGGGGCCCGTCGCCGAGCGTGTCCCGCCCGACGCCACCGGTCTAAGGAGGGAGCCGACGGGGCGGGCGTCGGACGAGGGACTCACAGCGACCCAAGAACGCGCTCGAACCGGTCGGACACGTCCTCGGCTATCGGATCGAGCTCCGGGTTGTCGGTGATCCCGACGAGCTGCCCGGCGTCGACCGCGCTCACGACGACCGTTCCGTCGTCCCGTTCGTAGACGATGACGTTGCACGGGAGGAGCGCGCCGAGTTCGACCTCAGATTCGAGTCCCTCGTAGGCCAGTTGCGGGTTGCACGCGCCGAGGATGCGGTACTGCCGGAACTCCTCGCCGAGTTTCTCGGCGAACGTCGCCCGGACGTCGATGTCACAGAGGACACCGAACCCTTCCTCCTCGAGTGCGCTGATCGTTCGATCGACGGCGTCGTCGAACGGCCTGTCGACTTCGGTCTGTGTCGTGTAGGTCATGATGTGCTGGTGGAGTGGGGTCGGTGTAGTTGTTGTCCTGTGGGAGGTCTCAGACGAGCAACTGGACGTCGGCATTGGCCATCCGCTGAAGCGCCGTGGCCGCACCGACACCGGTCGTGACGCCGTCGTAGAAGTCGTTCTCGTCGTAGTCCATCAGTTCGATAGTCATCTGACAGGCTTGGAGGTCGACGCCCTGTTCGAGCGACACGTCGATGAGTTCCTCGATGGTCGCGGTACCGTTGTCCGCGATCTTCCGGTTCATCATGCGCGTCGCCATCGAGTCCATCCCCGGAAGCGCCGCCAGCGCGTTCGGCATCGGCATGTTCGGGTTCCCGACCGCGGAGAGCTTGAGGTTCTTCGACTTCTCCTCGTGGAGGATATCGAGCCCCCAGAACGTATGGAAGACGGTGACGTCCCAGCCGAACGCCGCTGCTGTCGAGGCCAGGATGAGCGGCGGATACGCCATGTCGAGGCTCCCTTTCGTCGCGACGATGACCATCGACTTCCCGTCATCGCCTATCTCGGCTTTGAGGTCCGTCACCTGCTCGCGTAGCTCCTCGACCTCCGCGGCGAGTTCTGCCGCCGTCAGGTCCTCGGGAGCGTCGACAGGTTCGACAGCGCGCTCCGCTTCCGAACTGTCGGATGTCTCGGTACTCATGGTCACTCGGTCCTGCGCACGTAGTGTTTGAACACGTCGCCGTCCTCCTGCTGGTCGAGGAGTTCGACGCCGTCGGTCGTCTCAGCCCAGCCCGCAATGTCGCTCACGCTGCCGGAGTCGGTGGCGAGCACTTCCAGCACGTCGCCCTCGTTCAGACTGTCGATTGCCTGTTTCGTCTTCACGACCGGCATCGGGCACGATTCGCCTTTCACGTCGAGCGTCTCGGTGACTGTGTATTCCGTACTCATGTTGATATGCCCGTTCTGTATTGGGCTTGGAAGACAATACTGCCCCATCGCTAAAAAGTGTGTCGACTATTGGATAGAGCACCCACTACTATACCATGTATATCGATTCCATGTGCATCACAGAGGTCTTTTCGAGTAGTGAGGGCTCGTTCAAGCCGTATCAGAATTGCTCGGTTCTCACAAAATCATGGGAAACCTTATACACGACCGGCCAGTAGCAACGGGTACAGATGGACGACGAATCTCCCGAACCGGACGCGAACGTAGCATCGATTGACCCCGGGACGCTCAAGCGACGCATCGACGACGGTGCCCCCGTCCAGATACTGGACGTGCGCGCCGAAAGCGAGTTCGAAACGTGGCGCATCGACGGCGAGCGTGTCGACGTGGTCAACATCCCGTACTTCGAGCTACTCGACGGGGTCAGCGAGGAACAACTCGAGCGCATCCCCGACGGTGACCCAACGGTCGTTGTCTGTGCGAAGGGCGGCTCCAGCGAGTACGTCGCCGGTCACCTCCTTGACGCGGGATTCGACGCGGTCAACCTCGAACGCGGGATGAACGGCTGGGCACGGATCTACGAGTACCGCGAATTGGACGCCGACACGGACGCGACGGTCGCACAGTACCAGCGGCCCTCTAGTGGCTGCATGACGTACATGGTTGTCAGCGACGGCGAAGCCGCCGTCTTCGACCCCCTGCGGGCGTTCGTCGACGACTACGTACAGGACGCGCGGGCGATGGGTGCCGAGATCACGTACGCGGTCGACACGCACGTCCACGCCGACCACGTCAGCGGCGTCCGCGAACTCGCCGCCGAAACCGGCGCGCGGGTCGTCCTGCCCGAGCCGGCCGTCGAGCGCGGCGTCGAGTACGATGTCAAATACGAGACCGTCGAGGACGGCGATAGACTCACCGTCGGTGACGTCGGGGTCGACGTGCTCCACACCCCCGGACACACGTCGGGGATGACCTCCTACCTCGTCGACGACGCCGTCCTCCTGACCGGCGACGGCCTGTTCACCGAGAGCGTCGCCCGGCCGGACCTCGAAGGGGCGGACGACGAGGCGGCCCGAGCGGCTGCCGCCGAACTCCACGACACGCTGCAGTCGAAGGTCCTCCCGCTCGACGACGACGTACTCGTCGCGCCCGCCCACTTCAGCGACGCCGCGACCCCGCGGACGGACGGGACGTACGTCGCTCGATTGGGTAACCTGAAAGCGCGCATGGACGCACTGTCGATGGATCGTGAAGCGTTCGTCGAGTTCATCCTCTCGGACATGCCCCCCCGGCCGGCGAACTACGAGGAGATCATCGGGACGAACCTCGGCCGGCGGGCGACCGACGACGAGGAGGCGTTCGAACTCGAACTCGGGCCGAACAACTGCGCCGCCAGCAGCGACGCGATGACCAGCGACTGATGACGGGGGGTCTCGAACTGATGGACACGACGATACTTCCGCTACTCGCGCTCGGGGACCTGTTCCCGCGCGGGGTCACACAGTACGCCGTCGGCGGCGTCCTCATCGGCCTCGGCGTGGCGACGGTCTACCTCTCGACGGGGATCATCGCGGGCGCGAGCACGTTCCTCGAGTCGACGCTATCGTACGTCTCTGACGTCCCCCGGTTCAACCGGGCGAAGTACCTCGCCTCTCGCGACTGGCGAGTGGTGTTCACGCTGGGTATCGTCGGCGGGGCCGCCGTGTACGCCCTCGCTGTCGGCGAGTTCGGCTGGACGACGGACGTCCAGTGGTGGCGACTGCTCGGCGGCGGCGTCCTCGTCGGCGTCGGCACGCGCATCGGGAAAGGGTGTACCTCCGGCCACGGCGTCTGTGGCATCGGGTCGCTCTCGGAGACGTCGCTGGTGAACGTCGCGACGTTCATGGCCCTCGCCATCGGGACGGCGCAGCTCGTCGCCGCGCTGGGGGTGTCGCCATGAGCGCCGACACCGACGACGGGCGCGGGCCCGCCTTCATGCTCGCGGTCCTGCTCGGCGGTCTGGTGTTCGGGTTCGGCCTCGCACTCAGCGGGATGGCGAAACCCGAGATCGTCCTGGACTTCCTCCAGTTCGACGACCTCGGGCTGCTGTTCGTGATGGGTGGGGCCGCCGTCGTCTCCGGAGTGACGTTCTTCGGGGCGACCCGGTTCCTCGACCGGGCACCTCTCACCGGGCGTGCGTACACCCGCCGACTGAAGACCATGGATCGGAACGTCCCCATCGGCGGGGTCATCTTCGGCGTCGGCTGGGGGGTCTCGGGCATCTGTCCCGGGGCCGCCTACGCCAGCGTCGGTATCGGGAACCTCCCTATCCTCTGGGCGGTCCTCGGGATGTTCCTCGGTGCGTATGCGCAGGGGTACGTCCGTTCGTATCGCGCCGAGGACGCCGACTCCGCGGACACCGCTCCCACCGACTGATATCTATGGTCCCTCACAACCCGATATCCGGTGTTCGTCAGGAGTATTGTGTGATAATCGAACTACTAAACAAGACAACGGGGTACAATTGAAATGGTCGGAATCGAAGCCGTAAGCGGGTCAGCAGGTGCGATAGCGACCGTCGGGTTCGTCCTCGGGGAGGCGCTGGCGCTGTACGTCGGGTACGGCGCCCTCGCGAGTCTCGTCGGGTCACCCCTTCTCGACGCGGTCGGAGGTGACTGAGCGTGGAGCTCTTCGGAATGAGCCTGCTGCTGGTCGGGGGGTTCGTTGGGTTCGGCCTGCTCATCGGGATCCTGTTTGGGTTCTTCGGGATGGGCGGGTCGTTCCTCGTCACGCCGGCACTGCTGGTCATGGGGTATCCCTCGACGGTGGCGGTCGGGAGCGGCCTTGCGTTCGTCTTCGGGACGAGTGTCATCGGCGCGCTCCGCCACCGCGACCACGGCCAGGTCGACTACAAACTCGCGCTCATCATGACCGTCGCCATGACGATCGGCATCGAGAGCGGGAAGGGTGTCGTGGTCTCGCTCGATGCGACGGGGCAGGCCGACCTCATCATCAGCATCGCCTACGTCGCCCTGCTCACGATCGTCGGCCTGTTCACGCTGCGCGATGCACAGCGGACCGACACGGACACCGATGGGACAGAACGGTCTCTCGCAGACCGTGTCCAGTCATTGCACATTCCCCCGATGGTGACCTTGCGCGGTGGCGTCCGTGTCTCCGGGTCCATCGTCTTCGCGCTCGGCCTCGTCATCGGCATGCTGTCCGGTTTTCTCGGGGTCGGTGGCGGGTTCCTCCTGATGCCCGCGATGATGTACGGTCTCGGCGTGCCCGCTGGCATCGCCGTGGGCACGGACATCCTCCAGATCACCATCTCGGGGGCGTTCGGCGCGTTCCGATACGCCCAGTTGGGGGCCGTCGACCTCCCCGTCGTCGGTGCGTTGCTCGCCGGGAGTGCGCTCGGCGCCCGGGTCGGAGCGGGTGCGACGAAGCTCGTTGAGGAGGACGCCATCAAGGGGTACTTCGCAGCGATGTTACTCGCAGGGAGCGTCGCCGTCGCGGCGAAGGAACTCGGCAACGCCTACGGGATCGAGTTACTGAACACGGCGAGCATCGTACTCATCTTCGGTGCGGCGATCCTCGTCAGCGGAGCGGTCGTGCTCGCTGCGGTCTGTCGGCTCCGTGGCGACCGGACGGGGACGTGGTGTCGGCTCACCACTCCTTGACCGCTCGGCTGCTCGGTCACGCCGGTTCTACACCGTTTGGGACGAACCGTAGCGCCTCGATCCGTACGCTACGGCGATCGACCGGTTGTGCATCGGTGCCACATACGGGTCGTCGTGAGTACGCTCGCCATGCGACGCGAGTGAATATCGTTGACAGACGAATCGTTCAATGTGAACCTCATCGAGGCTCTGCTCCGCGAAGTGCTGCGAGTATGTCACTCTCCCGCAGCCAACGAGTTTAAGTGTCTGTCGAGCATGGTTGTGGATGTAATGAGCAATACTGGCTTCGCGGCGACCGAGGTCGCACAGCGGGTACAGGACGACGGGGCCGACCCCTTCATCCTCGACGTCCGTCGGGAGGAGGACTACGAGGAGTGGTCCATCCCCGGGAGTACGAACCTCCCTGTCTACGACGAACTGCTCGACCACGACTTCTCCACGCTGGAGGAGCACCTCGACGAGCTCCCCGAGGACGAGGAGATCGTCGTCGTCTGCGTCGCCGGCATCACGTCGGCCCGCGCGGCCGAGTTCCTGCGCGAACACGGCTACGACGCCGAATCCATCGACGACGGGATGAACGGCTGGGGACGTGTCCACCGCCAGTACGAGGTCGAGGGCGCCGAGGGCGTCGTTCAGGTCGTCCGACCGGGGACGGGCTGCGTTTCGTACCTCGTCCACGACGACGGCGAGGGCGTCGTCGTCGACCCCTCCCAGTACCTCGACCACTACCTGAACGCCGCCGAGGAGCGTGACGTCGAGATCGTCGGCGTCGCCGACACACACGCCCACGCCGACCACGTCTCGGGGGCGCGGCGCCTCGCGGGGGAGCTCGACGTGCCCTACTACCTCCACGGCGAGGACGTCGCCTCCCTCGACCGCGTGAATGAACTCGCCGACGGCGACACCATCACCGTCGGCGACCGTGAACTCGTCGTCCGTCACACTCCGGGTCACACGCCCGGCAGCGTCTCCTTCGAGTTCGGCGACGCGCTCCTCTCGGGAGACACGCTGTTCCTCCGGAGCGTCGGCCGGCCCGACCTCGAGGACAGCTCCGAGGACGCCGTCCGAACGGCCGCGAGCCGGCTGTTCGAGAGCCTCGAGGAGCTCACCGACCTCGACGACGGGACCGTCGTCCTCCCCGGTCACTTCAGCGACGAGGCGGTCCGCCCGCTCGCGACCGAACTCGGCGAGCTGAAAGCGGAGTCGACGAACGAACTGCTGAGCTACGTCGAGGAGGGCGACGAGGAGGCGTTCGTCGAGACCATCGTCGAGAGTCTCGCGGACGAACCCGCCAACTACAACGAGATAAAACAGATCAACTGGGGCAAGGAACAGCCCGGCGACGACGTCGAGGAACTCGAACTCGGCCCGAACAACTGCGCCGCCAACTGACGACCGAACCAGTCTGACCGAGATCATCTCTATCTCTACGTAATGTCGTACACACAGGGCATCCGACGGAACCGGTCGCAGTTCGCGCTCCAGTTGCTCACCGTGTTCGCGGTCGGGCTGACCATCGGCGCCGAACGGAACGTGGTCCCCGTGCTCGGACGCGACGTGCTGGGCGTCGAGTCGATGCTGGTCATCGGCTCGTTCGTCGTGAGCTTCGGCTTCGTCAAGGCCCTGCTCAATCTCTACGGCGGGAAGTGGTCGGAGTCCTACGGCCGCAAGCCCATCCTCGTCGCCGGGTGGCTGGTCGCGCTGCCAATCCCGGTGATCCTCGTTTACGCGCCGAACTGGTGGTGGATCACGATCGGGAACGTCCTCCTTGGGATTAACCAGGGGCTCGCGTGGAGCATGAGCGTCAACGCGAAGATCGACCTCGCCGGCAGCGACGTGCGTGGACTCGCAGTCGGCCTCGACGAAGCCTTCGGCTACGGTGGCGTCGCCGTCGGGACGTGGGTCACCGGCGCCATCGCCGCCCAGTACGGGCTCCGCCCCGAGCCGTTCTATTTCCTCGCGGGCGTCGTCGTGGTCGCGCTCCTCGTCTCGGTCCTCTTCGTCGAGGAGACACTCCCCTACGCACGGGCGGAAGCTGAGGATGCCGGGAGAGCCGAGACAGACGCTGACCTCCCATTCCGAGAAGTACTGAAACGGGCGACGTACGGCGACAGGACGCTTTTCGCGGCGGCACAGGCCGGGAGCGTCGAGAAGTTCGTCGACGCACTCGTCTGGATTGCCTACCCCCTCTACCTGACGGCATCGGGCCTGACCATCGCCGAGGTCGGCGTCGTCGTCGGCGTCTACGGTGGTGTCTGGGGGGTCCTGCAGCTCTACACGGGGAAACTCGCGGACGATATCGGTCGGCGGCCACCCGTGGTGGCCGGGATGTTCGTCGCCGGGGCTGGAGTACTCGCGACGGTACTGGTCTCCGGCTACTGGTCGTGGGTCCTCACCGCCGCCGTGACTGGCGTCGGGATGGCACTCCTCTACCCGAACCTGATCACAGTCGTCGGCGACGCCGCACATCCCTCGTGGCGGGCGACCGGCCTCGGCGTCTATCGGATGTGGCGTGACGCCGGCTACGGGTTCGGTGCGATCGTCATCGGCGTGACGGCGGACCTCGTCTCGACGGAGGCCGCGTTCTACGTCGTCGCCGTCGCGATGTTCGTCTCGGGGGGTATCGCGCTCGCGTGGATGCGGGAAACCCACCCGGACTACAGTACGGACGACCACGCTGGCGAGGTCTCCGCGGAACAAGTGAACAGTTGATCGAGGAGGTACTGGGAGGACCTGCCGTTTCACTTGGCGGGGAAGCGGAGGGGAAGCCGTTACTACTCCGACTGCAATGCCTCCTCAGAGTGAGTTGGTTTGCAGATGGACAGTCGACGTGTCTTGTGCGCTTGGCTCTCGATAGGGAGTGGTTCAAATAGACAGAATCACCGAACAACGTCCGCTCGTCGGTAGCGAGTCGTGGCTGTGTCGACGATAGCGTCGCGTCGCTCGATGCTCGTTCGTACCTGGACGGTTCTGGCGTTCAGTACTCGTTCGACGCATTCGAACGACGGCCCCGGCGTGGCACGAAATTGTACAACTTGCACACAAATCTTTTGCCTGTGCGACCGCTATTATCGCTAACACCAATGCCCGAGTCGATGGCCGCTCAATTGCGGCAAGATATGGAGTGTGAAGGGCTCCTTGAGTGCTTCCACGGTCTTAGACAACTAGACAGGGAGTGCTTTCAGGTCCTTGTGAACGCAGCAGAGCCACTTACGATCGACGAAGTCGCGGGTGTTGTGGGTCGCGAGCGCTCGACCGCCTACCGCTCTATCCAGCGGCTGCTTCAGGCTGGATTCATTCAGAAAGAGCAGATCAACTACGAGCAGGGTGGGTTCTACCATGTCTACTCCCCGACAGACTCCTCGAAAATCACGACCGATATGCAACGGATGCTCAACGACTGGTACGCGAAGATGGGACAACTCATCCAGGAGTTCGAGGCCAAGTACGAACAGGGAGAGGCGCCGCCTGCCGAAGGGTGATTGTGACTTCAATGGGCCATTGACTGGGAGTAACGTCAGCGACGCCCGGACGTCCGGCATGGCCGCCTTCTCGTCGCTCTCGTAACCGATCAACGAGGTCCGACCGAACTACGCCGTAAACTGATTCCACTGCTTAAAGTGGGCGTAGTGTGGGGATTTAGCATCGATTGGAGAGCACTCTGCCCGATAGTCGGTAAGACCCATCGAGATATCTGCTACGATACTCCAGCAGTATGTCCGTCGTTTCCGAGAGATCGCTTGCGGTCGTTGAGCAGCCGTATCGAGACACGAAGCGAGTCTCTGTCGGTGGCTGAAGGCTGTCTCACCAATCGATGTACCCTTCACTTCGATAATCCTACTAGAGGGACCTGATTAACACCTCTGCTGAGCCGCCGTGTTCGACGAACGGACTAGAATACCAATGACTACCGAAACAGTTATGATTCTTCTATGGCTGGTGGACACGGCTCAGGGCTCGCACTCACTCTCGTCTTCGCTGGCGGCGGAGCGCTCCTCCTCGTCAGTCTCGCTACCGGAGCGTTCATTCGGCGACGATCCCGACCGTACCTGTTCGTCATGCTTGCGCTCGGGATGCTTTTCGTTCGGACTATCGTCGGCACACTGGTGATCGCGGGGGTTGTCGCTTCGGACCCCCATCACTTCCTCGAACACGCCCTCGATCTGGCACTCGTCGGGTTGTTGCTCGCCGCTGTCGGTACTGCTCGCACAGCCGACTCGCCATCCATGGCCCCGATTTCCCCCGGCGACGAGTGACGACGAGCGCTTATACCGTCAGTTGTCTTTCACGTGGGGGCCGTTCCGACGATCCAACCAGAACACACTATCCCGGGGGTGCCATAGCGAGGCCGATGCCATCGAACACGTCGCGCGGTGTCTCCCGGCGCGCGTTCGTCAAGTCGGCCGTCGCTATCGGCGGGGCGAGCGCACTCAGCGCCTGTCTCGACCGTGAAGAGCCAGATATCCCTCGCGGGCCGGAAGACCTCTCGTCCATTCCGCAACGACAGTTCGCGTGGAACGAGGTGCTCGCGACCGACGACGCCAACAACCACCTCGGCCCGCGCCACCGCGTGCTGCTCTACCTTGACTACGCCCGCTCGGGCACGCCGAGCGAGCGCGACCGGCAACGGATGGAACAGGCGCTCCGAACGCTGGAACACGCCTATCCGCGCCGCCACGATGGGCTCCTCTTCACTGTGAGCTACTCCCCGGCGTACTTCGAGCGCTTCGACGCGTCGCTCCCTGACAGTGTGGATCTCCCCGCGCCAGAGCCCCTTTCGCCGTTCGAACAGCCCGAATTCGACACGCCCGACGCGGTCGTCCACCTCGCGAGCGACTACGGATCGGTCGTCCTCGCTGCCGAGGAGGCACTACTCGGCGAGAAAGACACACTCAACGGCGTCGACGTTGAGGCGTCCCTCGGAGACGTCTTCGAGCGAGCCGATCGCCGAACGGGCTTCGTTGGCGAGGGTTTACCGGCCGATCACCAGGACGTCGATGGCATCCCCGACTCCGATTCCGTCCCGGAGGATGCTCCGTTGTATATGGGATTCAAATCGGGATTTCAGAAAAACCAGGCCAGCGAGGACCGAGTCGCTATCGGGGACGGGCCGTTCGCCGATGGGACGACCCAGCACATCTCGAAAATCCGGCTTCGGTTGGAGGACTGGTACGGCGAGCAAGACCACGACGACCGCGTCGGGGAGATGTTCTGTCCCTTCCACGCCGAACAGAACCTCGTCGAGGGGACCGGCGAGAGCCTCGGCGAGTCGAGCCGGGTCGACGAGTGTGCCGAGCTGAATGAATCCGCCCGGGAATACGGCCGCGTCGGTCACTCCCAGAAGACGGCGCTCGCCCGGGAAGACGGCTCGCCGATTATCCTGCGGCGGGACTTCGACTCGACGGACGGTGGCGAGGCAGGTCTTCATTTCCTCTCGCTCCAGCGACGTATTAGCGACTTCGTGAAGACCCGCGAGGCGATGAACGCGACCGACGACGTTGATAGTCCAGCGGTCCGTCAGCGTGTCAACAACGGTATCCTCGAGTACACGTTCGTCCGCCGCCGCGGGAACTACCTCCTTCCGCCGCGCTCGCTCCGAGCACTCCCACCGGCCGACCCGAGCTAGCGACCAACACGAACCGTGAACAACGTTCACACGCGTTCGACGGTCCAACCAGAACCCGTTTTCGTGTGACCTCCGAAGCCCGACTAATGAGACGGCGGATGGTACTTCGGGGAGGAGCGTCGCTCGCCGGGGCCGCAGCATTATCCGGATGTACCTCGATCTCGGGACTGTTCGAGACGCGCAACGCGGGAGAACCACCGCTTCCGGAGAACCGTCCCGACGCGGTGTACTACCCGAGTCACGTCGAGGGAATGACGATGGCCGGGATGGGTACGAGTGGCGACTACAAGTTCGGCCTGATGTACAGTTTCGCCCACCGCTTCTGGAACGTCAACGGTGAGGGCGTCGAGAAAACGAGTATCGAAGAGGACGATTCGGCCCACCTCATGGCCTCGGTCTGGGACCCGGAGACGGGCGTCGTCATCCCTGAAACGGGACTAACCGTCGAGATTTCACGAGACAGTGAGTCGGTCAGTCAAGAGACAATCTACCCGATGCTCTCCCAGCCGATGAGGTTTCACTACGGTGCGAACTTCGGCCCGTTCGAGGACGGGACCTACACCGCCACCCTGAGTGTCGGTGGACTGTCGACCCGCCGAACGGGGTCGTTCGTCGACAGATTCGGTGAACCGACGAGCGTTGATATCGAGTTCGAGTACAGCGAAGAGACCAAACAGGAGGTGATGTTCCGGACGCTCGACGAGAAAGCAGGTACGAAAGGTGCGGTCGAACCAATGGAGATGGAAGGGGTTCCCCAGTCGTTCGCCCCGACCACAGACGACCTGCCCGGACGGGTCGTCGGCGAGGGAACGAGCAACGACGTAGGGTTCGTACCGACGGTCCTCGACAGCCCGCCCCAGGGCATCGACGAGCAGAAATCATATCTCGCCGTCTCGGCGCGGACGCCCTACAACCGAATGATCGTTCCCGCGATGGGCCTCTCGGGGACGCTTGTCCGGGACGGCGAGACGGTCTTCGAGGGATCGCTCCAGCGGACGCTCGATCCGACCCTGAACTACCACTACGGCGCAGTCGTTGACGACGTTCAGCCGGGCGACGAACTGACGCTCTCGGTCGGAACGCAACCTCAGACGGCCCGCCACGAAGGATACGAAACCGCCTTCGGCGGACTCATGGGCGATATGTCGGACGTAACGATCCAACTCCAATGACACGACCCGGCTCTACCGTACTGGCCCGTCGCGTGCTCAGTGCCCTCTGTGTCAGCACCGTAGCGACCGCGGCGATACCGACCGCCCAGGCACACAGCGGAACAACACACGCGGGAACACCACACTGGGTGTTGTTTGCGCTCGTCGCGGTCGGTATCATCGGGGCAGGGCTGAGCGCACTGGCCGCCCGACGCGGCGTTCTCGGCGGTCGTGGCGCAATTGTAGGGGTCTTCGCCGGTGGTATCTTGGCGATGGTCGGAGGGATCGGCCTCGTCGAACTGCAAGTCGTCGCTGCCAGTGGACCGCAGTTCGGGGAACTCTACGGCCCCGTGGCGTTCCTGACTGGAAGCGCCATCATGCTGGGAAGCCTCGTCGCCGGGTGGTACTATTGGCACGACCGGCCCCGATACATGGCACTCGGGGCCGTACTCGGCGCGTGGGTGATGTATCCAGCGGTGATGCCGAACAACGGCATCACACACCCACTCGGGTACGCGCTCGTGTTCGCGTTCCCGGTAGCCGTCGGACGTATCATCCAGCAGGACGCCCGGACGCTGCTCATGCGTATTCGACGCAATCAGCTCGCCAGTCGGACAGCACTGGCGGCGAGTGGACTGTTCGCTGTGTTCTTCGCGTTCTCGGCGGGAACCCTGTCGCTCAATCCGGACACCGTGCCCTCGATGGACACGACACGAAAGGTCGTGGTCGTCCCGCTGACCGACCCGCTCGTCTCGTGGCCGGCCGTCGAGTTCTACTTCCCATCCGTTCCGCTGGCCGGGTTCGTCTCGATCGGGACCGTCATCCTCGTCGGCGTGCTCGCGACACTGGTCGGACTGAACGCGGGGTACGTCGCCGACCGGTGGACACGTGCGAATGATGAGACGGCCGACAGCGCGTTCGCCGGGTCGCTCGCTGCGTCCGGCGCGACTGCCTGTTGTTGTTGCGCACCGGCGATGTACGGCGTGCTGAGTGCCGTCTTCGGCGCAGCAGCCACGCCCGTCTACTGGGCGTTCATGGACCCGACGTCGCCGGTCGGTGGCCTGTTCCTCACTGTGAGCGTCCTTCTACTCGTGGCAACGCTTGTCCGCTCGTCCGATAGGCGCCCCGTCCAGTCGTCGGCGTCAGCTGGCGTCCCGTCCTCATCGGACTGATCAGAGAGTCTGTCGATACTCCGTTCCTCATCGTTTGGACGTTCTATTCACTCTCGCTCTCCTACTGATACCCTGATCGGCACTCGGTACTACGAAGCTCGTAGTATCTCGACCGTCTCCGACCGAAGATCGGTTCGCTGATCGGCTGACTAGCGCTTGTCGAAGGCCCTCAGCAGTCGCCGGAGGAGTTCCAGTAGGTCCTCCGAGGATTGGTCGCCACCATACACTGAGACGGTGTCGACGCCGGAGAGACCGTGTTCCCCCGACTCGTCACGCTCCCAGAAGAGCCAGGCGGTGTCGTCGCCCTTCTCGAGTCCCGTCTCACCGACGGGGAAGCGCAACTCGAGAACCTCGGTGGTCTGTTTCTCGTCGCCATGTCCAGTCGTCATTTCTTTGACCTCACCGTCGTCGACTGGGCGAGCGCCCTCCCCATCGTCGAGCGCGCTCCGGGAGCCGAAGCGATAGCGCACGTCCTCCTCCGTCGGGTCGAACGTCGTCTTCTCGCCGTCACTGAGATACTCAGATGGGAAGACCACGACCGAAACCTGGTCGTGGTCGTCGAGGTCGACGAAGTTGTCGGCGTTGTCGGGTTGTACGTCGATATCGAGTTCGACGGGGAAGTGCGCCGACGCGACGCCGCTGAGCGCGGGAACGGCGCCGACACCGGCAGCGATGCCTGCCGAACTCTTGAGGAATCGACGACGCCCGAGATGACTGAGTATGCTCCTGTCCGTATCCGATGGCGTATCTCGTACCATGCTACGTTCGAGAGTACATGCAATGGCGACAGTATCTGTTCTGGTTGGATCGACGAATGAGCCATCGCTCTCGTCCTCTTCGGATTCCCAGTTCGTGGTAGGCCGACAATTCTTTACATCGACTTCGCTCCGAGATGTGCTACAACAACACGCGGATTGCGGACCCAATCACTCTACAACGTCCAATGAACGAATCAACGATCGAACGACCGAGTCGCGGCGAAGCGTCCGAATCCGAGAGCGCTGGACCGGACGAGGGCAGCCAGACGCAGTGTCCGGAGTGTGGCGGACGCGTCGTTCACGACCACGAACACGGCGAGACAGCCTGTGACGACTGTGGCATCGTACTGGGTGAGGATCTCATCGACCATGGCCCAGAGTGGCGCTCGTTTGAGGACGAGTCATCGACGAAAAGCCGCGTCGGGGCACCGGTTACGAAGCTCAAACACGATAAAGGGCTCAGTACAACGATTGGCTGGCAAGACAAAGACGCCTACGGCCGAACACTCTCCGGACGTCAGCAACAGAAGATGCGGCGGTTGCGAACCTGGGACGAGCGCTTCCGGACGAAGGACTCCCAGGAACGGAACCTCAAACAGGCCCTTGGTGAAATCGATCGCATGGCCTCCGCACTCGGCCTCCCGACAGACGTCCGCGAGACGGCGAGTGTCATCTATCGGCGTACCGTCGAAGCGGGACTACTCCCCGGTCGATCTATCGAGGGGATGGCGACGGCAAGCCTGTACGGGGCGGCGCGCCAACAGGGCTCCCCACGGACGCTTGTCGAATGTGCAGCCGTTAGTCGGGTTGAGAAACTCCCGATCCAACGGGCCTATCGATATCTCTCTCGCGAACTCGGCCTCGCGATCGCGCCGACCGATCCAGTCCAGTACGTCCCGCAGTTCGCTTCGGCGATCGAACTCCCCGACGAGGTCGAGCGGGTCGCCCGTGAGCTCCTCGAGACAGGAAAGCGACAGGGGGTTCACAGTGGGAAGCACCCTGCTGGGCTCGCGGCCGCTGCCCTCTATGCAGCGGCCCGACTGACGAACACGGAGATCACCCAGGCGACGGTCAGTCACGCATCGAACGTGAGCAAAGTGACGATTCGAAATCGGTACCAGGAGCTCCTCGAAGTCAGAGCGGAGCAGGGACGATGACCGATCTGCAACGAGATGTTCTTGGGGCGCTTGACACCCACGGACCGCTCGATACTGTTGAGATCGCCGAACGAATCGATGACCACCCCCTCACCGTCGATCGGATCTGTACCCAGCTCCGTCGAGACGGAGCGATCAGAACGATCAGTGGTGGACGGTACTGCGTGACCCCGAGTGGACGCGAACACTCACTGAGGAAGGAGAGCGGACGCAATCACGGATCGGCGACCCAGTACTGACTCCCGGCTTCCTTACAGCGGCGATTCTATCTCTTCTCCCCGAACCGTCCGACTATCGGCCCTACCACGGCTGTAGGTGAATTCGAAGACGCCGGAGAAACCAGAGCGGAACGATCGCTGCCACCGCGAGTCCAGCAGCCTGATCGAACACAGTCCACGCCATGCCACCCAGAACGACACTGATTGCACTCGCTCCTGTGTACGCGACACCGGATGTCGCCCACTCAACTCGCGCCGTCGGTCGCGACCAACTGAGAACCCGGCCGAACCGCGTCACTCGACTGAGCCAGAGGCCGAGAACAAGCCCGGAGACACAGCTGAGAAAGAGAGGGAATAGCTCCCGGAACTCGACGACGGCAGCAATGCCGACCCCGATTCCTACCGGCGAAGTGAGCACGACGACTTCCGCTGTCGTCGTCGCGAGTACGCGAGCAGACGACACGCCGTCGCGATCGTTATCCGGCATCGATATGGCAGAGGGCGACCAGTGAAATGAGCCCATTGATCGATTATCGTCGTTGTATTCTGCAACTGTGAGCCGGGGCACTACACCTGTTCGTCGAGAAGCACGCGCGAGCGATAGGGTCGCTGACCACGCGATACGGGAGACGAATCCCCCCGGAAAAATTGATAATAAACTTACATTTTTCCCGACGTGTCGAAAGATACTGGCCGTATCGTGCGAATCATCTAGTGATGACCAACCGGGGCGGATTGGGAAGGGGACCAGCAGACGTCCCCGTCTCTGAGCTGGAGGTACCACAGGGCGAGACTCCCGCAGCTCGCTGTGAAATCTGTGACGTCCCGTTCCCGACGACCGAGCAGCTCGCATTGCACCAGGGATTAGCACACGAAGCGGAGTTGAGCGAGCACGAGAAGGCCCAGTCCATACGGGCATACGAAGAGGAACAGGAGTCGCTCGGGATGTTTCGACTGAAAGCGCTGTTCGCGCTCGTTCTCCTCTACTTCGGCTTTCTCCTCATCTATGCGGCCATGACCTAGCTCCCTTTGGACGTCCCCATCACGCGTCGGACGGTCGCCCCAAGCTCTCGTCCTGCCCGTTCGGTTGTCCTGACGACGGGCTTTACGGGTTGGGTGATTCCCACTGAACAGGAACCCGACACAGGCTCTTTTCCCGGGTGGCCGAACTCGGGATAGCGACTCGAACGATGAACTATTTGCCTACCTCAACGCTGCTATCCGCGAAACGAGCAGCTACACCAACACCAGTGTACTCCGACAGAACGGAGGCACCGGCTCGCGAATCGAGGCTCATACACCGCTGTCACGAATTCCAATCGTGAGCGACTGCTGTATCCTCGACCGTCGAATGGGACGCGTGACCACCACTCTCGGTTGCGCAGGTCGGAGCGTGCTCTACTAACCCATGATTCTCACGGGACTCCTCTTAGGGACAGTATTCGTCGGAGCATTGGTACTCCTCGGCTATCGGAGGAACGGAGACGAGTGGAGGTCCGCTCGCACGGACGGGGGATACGTTTCAGAGTACGAGTCAGAGGCGACGAAGCCCTTCGGCGTAGTCCGATGGCTGACGACGGTCGATCACAAGGATATCGGCATCCTCTACATCGTCTTCGGGACCGTCGCCGCACTCTGGGGCGGAATGGACGCGATGATGGTCCGGACCGAACTGCTGACCGCCGATACCACCATCTGGTCGAACGAGACGTACAACGCACTGTTTACCACTCACGGCATCACGATGATCTTCTTCTTCGTCGTGCCGGTGTTCGCGGGTATCGCGAACTACTTCCTCCCGATTCTGATCGACGCCGAGGACATGGCGTTCCCACGGATCAACGCGATCGCGTTCTGGCTCCTTCCGCCTGCACTCCTCTTAGTGCGTGGTGGACTGGTCACGGAGATCGTCGCCAAGCTACTGGCACCAGCACTCGGCGTGCTAGTCGAACCGCTGTTCGCGTTGCGCCCTCCGACGACATCGTGGACGATGTACACCCCACTGTCGATTCAGCAGGTCAATCAACAGGTCGACCTGATGTTGCTGGGACTGCACCTCTCGGGGATTTCGACGACGCTCGGTGCCATCAACTTCATCGTGACCGTGTTTACGGAGCGTGGCGAGCGAGTCAGCTGGGCGAACCTCGACATCTTCTCGTGGACGATGCTGACCCAATCGGGCATCATCCTGTTCGCGTTCCCCCTGCTGGGGAGCACGCTCATCATGATGCTCATGGACCGCAACTTCGGGACGATGTTCTTCGCCCTCGAGGGTGGCGGCCCGATCCTCTTTCAGAACCTCTTCTGGTTCTGGGGCCACCCGGAGGTGTACATCCTCTTCCTCCCGGCGACGGGGCTCACCAGCTTTCTGCTCCCGAAATTCGCCGGTCGGAAGCTCTTCGGGTTCAAGTTCATCGTCTACTCGACACTCGCCATCGGCGTCCTCTCCTTCGGCGTGTGGGCCCACCACATGTTCACGACGGGCGTCGACCCGCGCATCCGCGCGAGCTTCATGGCCGTCACCATCGCCATCGCCGTTCCGAGCGCCGTCAAGACGTTCAACTGGATGACGACACTGTGGTCGGGTCAATTGCGGCTCACCGCCCCGATGATCCTTCTGTTGGGTGGCATCGGGACGTTCGTCATCGGCGGGGTGACTGGCGTATTCCTCGCCTCGATCCCCGTCGACTATGCCTTCCAGGGCACCTACTACGTCGTCGGGCACTTCCACTTCATCATCATGGGCATCATCGCGATGTCGATGGTCGCCGCGAGCTACTACTGGTATCCGATCCTCACCCGGCGGATGTACGATCAGCGTCTCGCGAAGGTGCAGGCGGTGACGCTCATCATCGGCGTCATCGTCACGTTCACCGTGATGCTCATCGTCGGATATCTCGGGCTCCCGCGGCGCTACGCCGAGTATCCCGAGCAGTTCGAACTGCTCCAGCAGGTCACGACAGCCGGGGCCTATCTCATCATGCTAAGTGTCGGCCTGTGGGTCATCAACCTCGTTCAATCACTGCGGACCGGCCCGATCGTCATGGATGCCGACGTCTGGAACCTCAAGTCGGTCGGGCAGTTCACACGAGAATGGCAGTGGTTCGAGGAGAAACTGGACGAAGAGCGAGGGATCGACTGAAAGCAACACCTCGTCAGAGGTCACACAGCTGCTAACGCATCGAGAGAGCGACTGTTTGGCCGGTCCTCAGCGGGCGTCAGTATCGTAGCGAGAGACGAACTGGACGGCCCCGAAGAGCCCACCCAGTACGACCGCTGTCATCAGTGCGCCGTACGTCGCGAGTCCACTTGGGGTCGGGTGGAATCGCACGACGCTGGCGACTTGGATGTGACCGAACACACCCGGTGCGACGAGGCCGATCACGTAGCCGAACACGGCACCGATCACGACGGCAGAGATGGCGACGATAAGTAGGACCGTTCGCCCGGAGCGCTGTGACTTCACTCGGCTCACAGTAGGAGTTGATATGAATGCCATCATCATGGTCGCTTCGGTACGTCGCAGTTGGTCTCTCTCAGAGCAGTCCGACCGCCTGCACGTATGCGAGACCGAACTGCGCGGCGTTGTACAGGCCGTGGATCGCCGCCGGAACGAGTAGATTGTCGCTAAGCACGTACGTCGCCCCCAGCACGGTCGCGAGCACGAATACGAATCCGATATACGCCGCTACACCAGCACCACTCCCGAGGAGCGAGAAGACGTGGATGGCCGCGAACAACGCACTCGCGAGAATAATCGCTCGACCGACGTGGAAGGACTCGGCGAGCGAGCCTTGAATGACGCCACGGTAGAGCAATTCCTCGCCGGGGCCAACGAGCAAGATCGACAGGGGAACCAGCAACAGGAACGCGATCGGTTCCTGACTGGCGGTACTCACGACGTCGTTCTGTGCCAGTTCGATACCGAGCAGTCCGAGGAGTTGTGAGATGCCGACGAGCAGTCCACCCAAGACGATGAACCCCCCGACGATCCACCCGATATCTCGGAGTGTGGGTACTCGGACTCGCAGCATCTCGAACCCGCGACCGGTGAGCCAGAGGTAGCCGAGGGCGACCCCACCGAAGGCGACGCCTTGCAGCAACACGGTCGAGAGGAGAAGTTGGCGAGCAGGGTGGTTCCGGATGCCGATCCCGACTCCCTCCAACGCCCCGATCGTCACCGTAAGGAGTGACGCCCCGACGACGAGTGCTCCGATCGCCAGACCCCCCGATTCGAGAAGTGTCTTCACTCCTTTGATGTCCCGTTCGGGCGTGTTCATCGACCCTGCTTCGGGTGCCTCCGGCAAACCGGTTACGTATCGTCACCAACTCCGAGAGAGGGCATCACTCCACGAGTCGAACTCAGTACTAAATCCACCTCTCGTTCGATACCGGTTGTAGTCACGGTCAGCATTCGATAGCTACAATCCTTTCCCGTGAGAACGTCATCTAATGACTGCCCGCGGCGCTTCGTTGCGTGCACTCTCTCGTCGGTTCGTCCTCTGTACGATCGCCGGAATCGTGGGTCTCCTGTTCGTCGAGACGGTTACGGCGAGCAACGCGGCGGCCAGCCTGAACAACGCGGCGACGGGCGACGATCTGGTGGTCCCTCGGTGGTTGTATCTGAGTACGGGAGGAGCGACCATCGGTGCCTCTGCGTTACTCGCGAGTTTCGTGACCGACCGGCGGTTCATCGCCTACATTCACGACCGACAGTTCGACGTCGAACTCACTACAGTGGTCCGACGAGGAGGAACACTCGTCGCTCGACTACTCGGGCTTCTGGTACTGGGATACATCATCGTCAGCGGGTTGACCGGACCACAGATACCGACCGTCAGCGGTACGGTCATCCTCGTGTTCGCAGGCGTCAGGGCAGGGCTGACGATGGTCTCGTATCTCGTCGGAAACCCGTGGCCTCTACTGAACCCTTGGCGGTCGATCGCATCGGTGCTTCCGTCCCTCGACTATCGCTACCCCGACCAGTTCGGCCGATGGCCGGCGACTGTCGGCTTCCTCCTGCTCATCTGGATCGAGACGACGACTCCTGTCAGCACCCGTCCGGACTACCTCGCACTGATGGTCATCGGGTACTCCGTGATCACTATCTTGGGGGCCGTCTGCTTCGGAACCGAGCGATGGTTCGACACGGTGGACCCGATTTCGGTCATGTTCCGGTTCTACGGTAGCGTCGCACCCCTCAAACGAACCGACAATGGAGTGACGCTCCGTCCTCACGGGTTTCGCCTTCCGGGGTCGACACTCGTCGATGGGTTCGACGACATCGCCTTCGTCATCGCGCTCGTGTGGGAACTCACGTTCACCGGGTTCGTCACGACAGAATCGGGGGCGGCAGTCGTCCGGGTGCTCGCAGCAACGGGTCTCCCCCCACTTCTGATCTATGCTGCCCTCTTCGTCGGCGGATACGCTTGTTTCCTCGGTGCGTACCGCTTCGCGGCGAACACGTCACGAAAGACCGTCAAGACGTACTTCACGGGGAAGGCGCTCGCGATCCGGTTCGCGCCACCACTACTCGGTATCGCCGCCGGCTACCACCTCGCGCACTACCTCGGCTTTTTCATCTCCCTGAGTCCGTCGCTGCTCGGTGTATTGCTGTCGCCGCTCTCACCGCCCGCAAATCCTGTCGTCCTGACGCTCCCGGGGTGGTTCGGGGGGCTCAACATCGCGTTCATTCTCGCCGGGCACCTGCTGGCGATCTGGCTCGCGCACGCGGCGGCCTACGGGACGTTCGCATCGCGACTCGTCGCGATCCGGAGCCAGTATCCGTTCATCGCTATCATGATCGGGTACACCGTAATCAGTCTCTGGCTGATCTCGCTTCCGACGACGTCTCCTGCATTCCTGTAACAGCACGCCCGAACGCGACAGCTTACCCGCCGATGGCGACCGTCGGCATCTCGAAGAACGCCGTCTCGTAGCCGTCGTGGCGAGCAACCTGTGGCGGGAGTTCGGTCGCGAGTTCGAGACGGTCGACGGTCACTCCCTCCTCGAGATTCGCCCCGTAGTGATAGCCGAGTTTCGGATCGAACGTCGGCTTGAGCGGGTACGTGTCGGTGCCACCGGACTCGTTCTGGAGTCCTGCCTGTAACTGCATCATCGGGAGGACGATCTGGTTGTACGGTGTATGCGCTGTAACGGCCAGATAGGGCTGCTCCCCGAACCGGGCTTCGTCTTGGAACACCCGAGCGGTGAACTGCGCGTCGCCGCTCGTCCCCGACCCGACGACCGAGCCGGTAGTGACGTTCGGAACCGTCCCAGCCGGAACGTCCATATCCATCGGTGGTATCGCGTCCCGGGTTCCCTGTCGGTCTCCCAAGCGTCGAATCGAGAGGTCGTAGAGTTCGTCGGTGTCGAAGGTAAACGGTATTTCGACGGACCGTGGCTCGCTGAATCGGTCCGCGAACTCACCGGTCCGAGCTGTCGAGAGGCCACCGATGCTGACACGGGCCCGGTACTCGCCCTCCCCGTCGAGTGTGAAGTTCGCCCCATAGTGGAATCCCATCTGTTGGGAGAGCATCGGGTAGATGACCTCTTGGGAGACGGGGATATCGCCCTGGAGGATCTCCAAGGAGACGCCGCTCGACGGAACGACGAGTCCGCTCTCCCGGTCCCAGATCGAGGCCATCAGGTGAATCGAGTCATCAGCGTCGACGATGACTTTCTCCCGCGTGTCGCCTTGCACGTTCCAGAACCGATGGGGGTAGGAGTACGTCAGCGCTACTTCGTACTCGTTAGTCGTTCGTCGGTCCGCGAGTGCCATGCCCTCGGTAATCGCAGGAACGTACACGGCCTGTGGGCGGTCCGCTACGAGTGGCGGGTCCCGCCATGCGGACTGGCGCTCGAACCCACCGAGACAGCCGGCCACGGCTGCGCCGATACCCGTGACCCCAGCTCGAAGCACGTCACGGCGATCCATTAGTGGCAGTCCGAACTGCACGGGAAAACGCCTACCGATTGCTGGTGCCACCCTCATTGCCACCCGCACATGTTATTAACTCGTACCGAAAAAGATAGTAATCATTCTAGCTCAAATGCCCTCTCGTAACAGCCCGATTAATATGATGACGACGACTATCGGGAGATATGACAAACGAGCCGTCTGGGGCGACCAATCACCGTTCCGAGGCGGAGGCAGCCAACGGTGAGGACGGATCCCCCGACCATGCTCACGATCACGATCATGGGCACGATGACGGCCACGGATCAGCGTCGACTGGCTCTGTCACCGACGACGGCGACGGCGAGACGCTCGAACTGAGCGTTCCGGAGATGGACTGCGCGTCGTG
Source organism: Halomarina litorea (assembly GCF_024227715.1). Classification (NCBI taxonomy): domain Archaea; kingdom Methanobacteriati; phylum Methanobacteriota; class Halobacteria; order Halobacteriales; family Natronomonadaceae; genus Halomarina; species Halomarina litorea. Next base: position 66,957 of record NZ_CP100451.1, read on the forward strand.
TGCCAGCAAGGTCGAGTCGGCTAACGCTCGACTCGACGGTATCTCTCGAATCGACCCGCAGGTGACGAGTGGTCAACTGGTCGTCGAGTTCGACGGAGCGATGACGAATACCGACGCGATCCGAGAGCGCGTCGAGAAGGCCGGTTACACCGTCGAATCGACGACTGGCGCTCAAAGCGAGCAGTTCTCAGTCCCTGACATGGACTGTGCGTCCTGTGCCAGCAAGGTCGAGAACGCATTGCAATCGACCGCAGGTGTCAGCGAGTTCGAGACCCATCCGACGAGTGGGACTGTCCGCGTCACGTTTGACGAGGCGGCTACCTCACGCCAACAGGTCGTCGAGGCCATCAAGGGGGCCGGATACGCAGTCGAGAACACTGACGCAGAACCGGACGCTAGTCAGGCTGCACAGCGTGAGAGTGTCTGGCGGAGCCAACGAGCGATCAAGACGTGGATCAGTGGTGCGTTCGTCACACTGGGTCTACTCTTCGAGTTCTTGTTGACTGGGCAGAACGTCGTGTTCGCGACCGTCATCGGACGTGAGATACTGGTCGCTGACGCGCACTTCCTTCTGGCTGTCGCGTTTGGCGGACAGGCCATCCTCCGGAGCGGCTACTACTCAGCTCGAAATCTGAGTCTCGACATCGACCTGCTGATGAGCGCGGCCATCGTCGGCGCCCTCGTCGCGAGCCTCGGGTTCGGCGAGGCGCTTTACTTCGAGGCGGCGACCCTCGCGTTCCTGTTCAGCGTCGCCGAGTTGCTCGAACGCTACTCGATGGACAAGACCCGGAACTCCCTGCGCGAGCTAATGGACCTCTCGCCTGACGAGGCGACGGTCCTCCGGGAGGACGAGGAGATTTCCGTTCCCGTCGAAAATATCGAGGTCGGCGAGGTAGTCGTCGTTCGCCCCGGAGAGAAGATCCCGATGGACGGTGAGGTAACGGAAGGCGAAAGTGCAGTCAACCAGGCGCCGATTACCGGCGAGTCTGTGCCCGTCGACAAGACCGTCGGCGACGAGGTGTACGCTGGCACCATCAACGAAGGTGGCTATCTGGAAGTACAGGTCACGTCTACTGCAGGGGACAACACCATCGCGCGCGTCGTCTCGATGGTCGAGGACGCACAGTCGAACAAGACCGACCGCGAGCAGTTCGTCGAGCGCTTTGCAGAGTACTATACACCGATCGTCGTCGCCATCGCGCTGGCCGCGATGGTCGTCCCGCCACTGGCTTTTGGCGCAAATTGGGTGACGTGGTTCGTTCGCGGGCTGACGCTCATCGTCCTCGCCTGTCCGTGTGCGTTCGTCATCTCGACGCCCGTCTCGGTCGTCTCGGGCATCACCAGTGCCGCGAAGAACGGCGTCCTCATCAAAGGCGGCGACCATCTGGAGGCGATGGGAGAGGTCGACGCTATCGCGCTCGACAAGACGGGCACGCTGACGAAGGGCGAACTCGTCGTCACCGACGTCGTCGCGCTCAACGGCAACACGGAGGAGGACGTCCTGCGGTGTGCCCGCGGCCTCGAAAGTCGGTCGGAGCACCCTATCGGCGACGCCATCGTGGCACAGGCCGATAGCCGCGGTGTTGCTGGCCGGGAGATCGACGACTTCGAGAGCATCACCGGGAAGGGTGTGCGTGCGGACCTTGACGGGACACCGCACTTCGCAGGCAAGCCCGGCCTCTTCGAGGAACTGGACTTCGAGCTCTCGCACGTCCACGCGACCACTGACGGCGGCGTCCCGACAGCCAAAAGCCGAGATCTCTGTGAGCGCAACGACTGCATGGACCTGCTGGAGGAAACGGTGCCGCGCCTCCAGTCAGAGGGCAAGACGGTGGTCCTCGTCGGCACCGACGAAGAACTGGAAGGGGTCATCGCTGTCGCAGACGAGATCCGCCCCGAAGCGCGGGCAATGGTCGAGCGCCTCCACAACCTCGGCGTCGAGCACGTCGTAATGCTTACTGGCGACAACGAGCGGACGGCCCGCGCCATCGCCGAGGATGTCGGCGTCGACGAATTCCGCGCCGAACTCCTTCCCGAGGACAAGGTCGAGGCCGTGGAGGGACTGCAGGAGAAATACGGGACGGTGGCGATGGTCGGCGACGGCATCAACGACGCCCCCGCGCTTGCCACCGCCGACGTCGGCATCGCGATGGGGGCGGCCGGGACCGACACCGCCCTCGAAACCGCGGACATCGCGCTGATGGGCGACGACCTCTCACGCCTGCCGTACCTCTACGACCTCTCGCACAGTGCGAACCGCGTCATCCGGCAGAACGTCTGGACGAGTCTGGGCGCCAAAGCGGCCCTCGCCGTCGCCGTGCCCTTCGGCCTACCCATCTGGGCGGCCGTCCTCTTCGGCGACGCCGGCATGACCGTCGGCGTCACCGGCAACGCGATGCGCCTCTCGAACGTCGAACCGACCCTCGACGAAGCGTAACACCGGCTTTTCGTCATTCACCATGAGATCATCACTCACGTCACGTGGCGCGTTCTTGCTGATTGCGTTGACGGGAATCGTCGTCCCCGGTGTTATCGATTTCTTCCTCGTCCAGTACGGGTACTCCGGTGTCGGAAGCGTCGTTTGGGCGATCGGATACGGCAGTGCCGTTATCGCGATCTGGTACGGCTGGTTCCGTCCTATCGATTTCACCGGCGATACGGGTGAATCACAGACATGGACCGCTGATATTGACGAGACGGAAGCCACGGAGAAACGGCACACAGTCGTCGACGAAGACGTAGACAAATGAGCGGCCACGGCCACGATCACGACTACGACGGACAGTCCGACGAACACGCGGACCACGCTGGGGCGGCCTCACAGGGGCCACGTACCCTCGCAGTCGTCGCCGGTATCAATTTCGTCGGGTTCGTCGTCGAGTTGGTCGGCGGGCTGGCGTTCGGGTCGGTCGCGCTCATCAGCGACGCGGTACACATGCTGTTCGACATGCTCGCGTACGTGATGGCGTTCGCCGCGAGCTACACCGCCGAACGATACGACGGTGGGGATGAGTGGTCCTACGGACTCCATCGGCTCGAACCGGCGGCGGCGTTTCTCAACGGCGCCCTCCTGCTTCCGATGGTCGGGTACATCCTCTGGGAGTCCTACCAGCGGTTCGTCGACCCGGTCGACATCGACCCCGTGTTGACGTTGATCATCGCGATTGGTGGCCTGCTCGTCAACGTCGGTTCGGTGTATATCCTGCAAGGGGGCGAGATGAGTCTCAACGAGCGTGGGGCGTTCTATCACCTGCTGGGCGACGCTGGTGGCTCAGTAGCAGTTATCGTCTCGACGGTCGCCGTCTGGCAGTTCGACCTCCCGATCGCTGACCCGATCGCAGCTGTGCTCATCGGCGCGCTGGTTCTCTGGTCGGCCGGGAAGGTGCTCAGAGAGAGCACGGCAATTCTCCTCGAACGAAGTCCGGTCCCGAGCAACGAGGTGCGATCGGAACTACAGACCATCGACAACGTCGACGCCATCGAGGACCTCCACATCTGGCAGGTCTGTAGCCAACTGACAGTCGCGACGGTTCGGCTTACGACCCAGTGTGAGTCACTCGCCGACCAGCAGGCAGTTCGACAGGCAGTCCACGAACGCCTCGCCGAGTGGGACGTCGACCACGCGACCGTCGAGTGTCTCGACGCCACCGCGTCCGACGTCGTACAATCCGCAGCGACCGACCAGCACTGACCGTTCACGTCACCCCAGCCAGCGAGATGTTTGAGCCCCTCGACCCAACCAGGGATGACCTCATCGCGGTTCGGGCCGGTCGTGGAACCCCGACCGCTACTCGCTGCCCATCGAGGAGATTCAGCTGTACGGCAACACGATACGCACTTAGCAACTGGGTCGGACGAGAGGGCGAGTCAACTCGTTTCGATAGTGTATCTGAGTCGCAGTCATCCTCGTTCGAGGTACAGCGAGTAGAGGATCGTCACGAATCCGAGTGCGACGAGGATACTGTTGAGGAGGACACCGACTTCGAGTGAAACCGAGAGCACCTGATCGGCGATGCCCGCGAGGAGTGCCCCCAGTGTGATGATGGTAAATCCGATGCCGAGAAGCCGGATAGACGGTGATTCAGTCTGCCGGTATGCCTTGTACGCGATGTACGTAATGGCCGCCCCCAACAGGAGGATGACGGTCTTGACGGCGACGATGGCCGGGCCGACCCACGTCATAGCTCGTCCCCCATCTTCGACCAGATATCCGCGAGGCGCTCGTCAGCGCCTCGTGGCGGGCGTTCGACGGCGACCGAGAAGGTGTCGTCGTCCTCCATCGAGATCGTCACGTCATCGAAATCTCGCTCGTAACGAGTCACTCGGCCTCCGTTCGGCTTGATCGCGTCCTGTTCGTGGACGAGCGATGCCGTTCGGAGGAGGTCGAGTTTCCGATACAGCGTCGATTGCGGGATGTCACAGGCGTCGATGAGTTCGGTTGCAGTCATGGGTTCGGCTGTGTGGCGGAGGATGGCCCGGCAGTCGGCATCATCGAGCGCATCAAGGACCTCCTGCAACGAGGGCGAGTCCGTCGATGACGCCGAATCATGCCCCATTGCCGTTCCTTCGAGACGTGTCGAAATAGGCTCCCTGATTGTCGGTTGAGCACGACGTGCTCCAGTGAGGGAGTAATGAACCACTCACTCGGAGAACGCCTCGTAGGACACCGTCTTCTGGTCGACGATTCTCTGGCTCGCGGGCACCTCACCGTCGGGCGGCATGCTCCCCTCTGCCGGGCCACCGGGTTCGCCGACCACGAGTCGGCCGACCATCTCCAGTGACTTGTGCGGGGTGCAGAAGTAATCGTACGTCCCCTGTGTCTCGAATGTGTGCTCGAACGTGGCTCCCTGCTCGCCGAGAATCCCACTGTCCCACGCGGCGGCTCCCGATGGAATTCGCGTGACAGCAGCCCCACCATTGCCGTCTTTGTAGGCCGTCGAGGAGTGACTGCCGCTTTCGATCCGCCACGTGACAGTCGTCCCCGGTTCGACGAACAGCCCGATCGGATCGAAGTAGTACGCTCCACTCGCTGTCACCATCTGTACGGTCGGAGTGCTCGTAGCTGTTGTCTCGGAATCGGCCGCTGTCTCGTTGCCTTCGTTCGTCTCACTCGTTCCGTTGCCCGTCCCTGGATTCGAGTCGCTACAGCCAGCGAGTCCAACGAGACTCGCGGTGGCAGCGGTCCCGACCGCCTCCAGAACCTGCCGTCGATTCATACTGATAGCCACGAGACTCGTCGGGAGATGTGTTCGGCGGATTCCTATGCGTTGAGAATCCGAGTGCTACTTTCGTCTTAGGCCCTACTTCGACGATATGATTTGACACATCTGCGCCCCTGTATTATCGAGCGCCCCGATCCGTGGCGATCGTGGCGAGAAATCCGGGGAAGAGCTGCTGCCGGCACAGCTACGAGAGAAACCAACAGCGCTCGGGCGAGAATAACAAGACAGTGCGTATGAATTGCTAATACTTGTGAGCTACAACCGAATCAATAGCAGCCGGATTAACAACCCGTGGCTGAGTCGGTGGCGTATGGACAGCGACGGTGCAGTCGACCCTGCTCGTACGCTCGTTCTGTGGTGGAACACGCCGTCCCCGTCCGACGACGGGGGAGGGTCGAGCCGCCTCGACACCAGTTCGGACACGACACAGCCGCTGTCCTGATAATGTCCGAAAACGACCAGTACGGATCGCCGAGTAGACGAGACCGGGGAACGAAGCTCGGACTGATCGCCGGGTTCCTCGGGTTGGCGTCGTTCCTCTGGGTCGCCCGGATCACCCCCGCACGGGGCTACGAACTCTCGCTGTACGCAGCGACGCCGGTCGCTGCGTGGGCCGGGGCTGGCGTCGCGTTCGTCGCGGCGGTACTGGTCGCGGCGTACGGGACCCGAGGACGGACGAGAGTGGGGGCGTCCGTGCTCGCGGTCGGGACAACTGCCGGTATCGCGCTGTTGCCGTTCATTCGAAGCTATCACTCCTACGGGCTGGCGGACTCGCTGACCCATCTCGGCTGGACCCGCGGTATCGCGACCGGGGGGATGAGCGTCCTCGAAATCGTCTACCCGGGTGCGCACGTGACCACAGCGACGATCCATGCGCTGACCGGCATCGCTTTGGGTCGTGCCCTGACGCTCGTCATCGGCCTGTTCACCGCCATCTTCCTCGTCTTCGTCCCGGTGACTGTCCGGGCCATCACCGACGATCAGGCGGCAGTTTCGATCGCGGCGTTTTCGGCGTGTTTCTTGCTTCCCATCACGAACGTCTCGACGTTCCTCGACTTCCACACCTACTCGTTGACGACGTTCTTCTTCCCGGTCGTCCTGTTCCTGCTGCTCAAGTACCTCGCCGCGGAGCCGCGGCTGACCGGCTGGCGGAACGCCACGTCGGCGACGGGGCTCCTCCTGATCGTCAGCGGAATCGCACTCGACTTGCTGCACCCACAGGTGGCCGTGAACGTCCTCGCCTTCTTCGCCGCTATCGTCGCCCTCCAGCGATTGGCACCGTACCTGCCGGGCGAGTCACGGTTCGCGAGGTCGCGGTCGGTACTCTTCCCGCTGGTCGGCATCTCGGCGTTCTTCGGGCTGTGGACGCTCCGCTACGAGGTCGTCTACAGTATGTTCGGACGGCTCGTCGGCGCGGCCATCGGGTTCGTCGTCGGGGACGCCCCGGCCGCGAAAGTCGTCGCCAACCGCCAGGAGTCGGCGACCGGCGTTGGGACGAGCCTCGTCGAATTGTTTGGAAAATTGTTCGCCGTCCACGCGGCCTACGGCCTGCTAGCGGCCGGCCTCGTGCTGGCGCTGCTCGCCGGGGTGCTGAGCAGCGCCCGCGAGGACCGCAACACGGCCATCGCCTACGTCGGCTACGGCGGCATCGCGCTCGTGCCGTACTTCCTGCTGTACTTCGTCGGCGACGTCTCGAAGTACTTCTTCCGGCACGTCGGTTTCGCGATGGTGTTCGTGACGTTCCTCGGGGCGCTCGCGCTCCATGCGCTGTACCGCTACGCGACGTCGATGAGCGACGGAACGGGAGTGAACGTCGGAGACTGGCTGCGGCCGGTCGCCGTCGTCACGGTCTGTATCGCGTTAGTGCTCTCGGTCGCCGTCATGTTCCCCTCGCCGTACATCTACAAACGCAACGGGCACGTCAGCGACCAGTCGATGAGCGGCTATCGGATGGCCTTCGATCAGGGAGGAGAGGATGTCGCTTACACGAGCGTCGGAGCCGTTCCCTACCGGTATGGCGACGCGCTCCGGACGGACGTACAGACGATCGACCAGCTTCCGCCACGATACATGGCCGCGGGGAATTTGACGACCTACACGAACGGGACGTCCTACTACTTCGTCGTGACCGAGCAGGCCTACCAGCAACAGATCTACGCGAAAGACCAGCTCAGGTACGATCGATCGATGTTCGCGACCGTCGGCACGTCGTTTGGCGTCAACCGCGTCCAGACCAACGAGGGATTCACCAAGTACTACGTCGACTCGGGCGTTCGTACCCCAACCGCGGTGAACACAACCGCACGGCGCTGAAGAACCACCGTCTCAGTCGACCAAAGGCATTGGAGCCCCTCAGTCGGTAGATATTCCATGCGCCGGGCAAATCGTACCGGCAACCAGCGTAACGTCGGTGGCGATGCTCGTGAGGCGGGATCAATCGACCCACGAAACCTCATCAGCGTGTTAGCGTCCCGCCGATAGAATCCAGATGAGCACTCCGAAGGCAACCAGGCGCGATCAAAGTCCCTATGAGTGCCTCACCTCAGTCCGACGTGAGGTGTCCAACGAAGCGGGCGACTGGGGCGGTTCAAGACCGCGGAACTGCCTCGCGATATTGCTCATACTCGTCGCCATAGTGGTCGCGGAGCCATGGCTCCTCTGCGAACGGCATCAGTACCAACCATACAGCCGCCGTGATACACATCGCAGCACCGAGTAGCGAGTTCCCCGTAACTGCGAGGCCGCCAACAGTGAACAGGAGTCCGACGATCTGTGGGTTACGCGAGTACTGATAGAACCCGTCCGTTCGAAATTCGCCGGGGAGTCCACTGGTCTCACGGACGCCGAGGTCGGTCATGCTCGCCACGGTAACGAGCAGACCCAATCCTGCGATGAACTCACCGACGGGCAACAGTAGGGACGGGACTGTCGACAGGTGCCGCCAATCGAGATAAGCAGTCGCACCGAGCGTGACTGTCACAACGCCACTCAGTATGAGATACAGCCCGAACCGCCAGTCGTGGTCGCCTGGTGGCCACAGTCGGTGGTTCGGAGCACGGATACTGATGACCATTGCTGCGGCTAAGAGCGCGCAAGCGGCGATCCCTATCCCTGTCGTTGCCACTGTCTGAAGCGCGTGAGTACTGACTATCCACTCGATCATGCACACCTTTCTCACTGAAGGAGCAAATAGTGCAGGACGAAACAGGAACCGGCATCCCGAGTGAGTGAACTGGGCATACTGGAAAGTCCTATATCACCGTACAGAGAGAGAGAGCGACCACGAGCAGAGCTGACGCACCAGTAGATTCCCACTATCGAGAGAATCGGTGTTCGGACGAACGACCGGTCATTCGATTGGTAGTGTATCCATCCGAACGGCTGAAGGACGGCTATCTCGTCTAGGAAATCGTATGGGGGCTGACGATAGTGCCGCTCCGTCGAAGAGTGCTGAGAACGCACTCGACTGGCAGGCGCTTGCCTACGGTACGTTCGTCCAAGTCGTCTATCTCCTCGCCCTCTCGTTCGTTCAGCCACTGGCATCCCACCCTGTCCGAAGTCTCGGGCTGCTCGCTGCAACTGGGATCCTCGGCGGTGTGACTGCCGGACGACTCGCCGGACGTCCGCAGCATCGACGAGCCCGGTACGGGGCTGTCAGTGGCGTGATCGGAGGTATTGGGTTCGCAGGTGCCTACTGGGCGACGATGTACGTCGAGTGGATGCCGTATGGAGCGTATCGGTATCCGACGAACCTTCTCGTGACACGGCTCCCGATTCACTGGTATATCGCTGGGTACGATCCCTACATCGTGTTCGCTGTGGGACTACTCGCGATTCCTGCCTTTGGTACCCTCGGCTACGTTGCTGGGTGGGCGATTCCGTCCCCAGAACGTCCCCTTCGGCTCATTCGTTGGTGAACGATGTGCGACTCAGCGCTGCCTCCGGGTTCAGCTCCGTAGGAATGAGCTTGTTCTGAGTGGACGATAGCAACTACGCGCAGAAGTGTCGAAGTAGAGACATCCGTGAGTAGGACTAGCAAAGCCTTATTTTAGATGCGTCTAAAGACCAATCATGGATGAATCGAAAACCGATGGCTACCTGATGGCCATCTATCGGTTACAACGCTCAGACCGACGAGTCTCACCGTCAGCCATCGCGGCTGAACGGGGGGTGACATCGCCAACAGTGACGCGAACGCTCCAGTGCTTGGACGAGGAGGAACTCGTCGACTACGAACGCTACCGGGGTGCTCGGCTCACTGCGAGTGGGGAACGGCGCGTACTCGCGGCACTCCGCCGCCGTCGACTCCTCGAACGGTTTCTCACCGAGGAGTTCGGGTACGACCGGAGCGAGGTGCACGACGAGGCGGACGCCCTGGAACCTCACGTGAGCGAACAGTTCGTCGATCGCATCGCCGCGCGGCTCGAATCCCAATCGGTGGGTCCGCACGACGCACCGGTCGCCCTCGTCGAGTCGATGGCTCGTCGAGAACGAGCTCTCCAGTCGTTGGCACAGTGCGAACAGGGAGCGACTGTTGTCGTTTCCGCTATCGAAGACCAGTCGCTCGAGACCCTCGCGTCCCTTTCGAAGAGTGGCGTCGTTCCCGGAACGACGCTCGATGTGCTCGAACCCAGCTCCACCGGGGAGTTGACGGTCGAAGTGAGCGAGACCGGCGAACAAGTGTCTGTCTCCGCGGACGTCGCTTCGGCCGTCTCCGTCGTACACGTGGCCGACGAGCCGACTCACGACCACCGGCAGCACACGGAGGCACGCTGATGCCGTCACTGGACTACTCACGGGCAGCGGAGTTCTCCGAGCGGTTGGAGCAACGCTTAGTCGACTCCCTCGAGTCGGACGTCACGACGACGCGCCGAGCCGTCCTCGGGAGCATCGGGCTGGCGGGAAGCGCCGCGCTGGCCGGTCTCGGGCGAGCGGACAGCGAGGGTGAACACGGTGGTGGCGGCGGCGGGTCACACGGAAACTTCGGTGCGGTCGGCGAGTACGACAACACCACCTTCGACCCTCACGAGTTCCTCTATCAGTTCAACACGGGACGTGGGGAACAGGAGAACGTCCCGCAGGCCATCTACGAGGAGGACGGACGCACCGTCCGTGAGTTCGAATTCACGGCAGTCGACACGACCGTCGCCATCGCCCCCGGTATCGAGTTCCCCGCGTGGGCGTACAACGGGCAGGTCCCCGGTCCGACCATCCGAGCGGTCGAGGGCGACCTCATCCGCGTGACGTTCGAGAACCTCGGTCGCCACGCTCACACCATCCACCCCCACTTGCGGAACCTCAACCCGGAGATGGACGGGATTCCACAGAACGGGCCGGGGGTTCTCGATACGGGCGAGTCATTCACCTACGAGTGGATCGCCCAACCGGCGGGCACGCACTTCTATCACTGTCACTCGCTGCCGCTGAAAGAGCACATCCACCGCGGCCTCTACGGGACCATTGTCATCGACCCGGACCCCGAGCGGGTCGCCGAGCGACCGGAGGAGTACTGCAACTACCACGCCTCGCAGATTACGGACGAACTGCGAGCCGACCTCGTCGCCGAGGCGAAGACGCGGAACCACGAGTATCCCGAGAACGACGCCGTCAACGAGATGGTCATCGTGATGAACTCCTTCGACACCAACTTCGACGGCGGGAACGAGGTGTACGCCGCCAACACCCGGGCGTTCGCCTACGGTGTCGGCCGGACCGACGGTGAGGGCAACTGGGACGCCGGCGAGACCAAACGGCCCATCCAGATCGACGGCCAGCAGCGCCAGCGGGTCTACCTGGCTAACGCGACGGAGTTCGACCTCGTCAACTCGTTCCACACCCACTCGCAGTTCTTCGACTACTACGACCACGGGACGACACTCACACCGACACTCCAGACGGTCGACACGGTCATGCAGTGTCAGGCACAGCGCGGTATCATCGAACTGGATTATTCGACGCACGACCCGGGGCTGTACATGTTCCACGCCCACCAGTCGGAGTTCGCCGAACTGGGCTGGATGAGCTTCTTCGAGGTGGTCTAAATGAGCAAACCAAACACCGATGGCGGAACGACTGTGAATCGAACCGAACGCCCGCTGGGTCTTCCCAAGTGGGTCGCAGCTCTACTTCCAATTATCCTGCTTGCCCTCATCGCGGGTGCGTTCTTCGCGACGGCGCCGTTCGCGTCGCTCGACAACGGTGGTGCGCCACTCCCCGACGTGTCGGTGACGCATACGACCCTACCGAGCGAAGAGACCGTCGTCCTACACGTCACGAACAACGGTCCGGACGAAGTGACCATCTCACAGGTGCTGGTCGCAGAAGCCTACTGGGACTTCGATGTGCAGGGTGCAGGCGGTGATAACACCCTCGCCCCTCGTGAGAGCGCTGAGATCGTCGTCCCGTACCACTGGAACCCAGGCTGGGACCTCGAGGTAGCCCTGCTACTCTCGGATGGCGCAACCGTCCACCACACCATTATCGCCCCCAGCCAGTCACCAGGATTGACGACTGACCTGCTGGTGACGATGGCTGTCATCGGCCTGTTCGTCGGCGTCATCCCCGTCGCGCTGGGGATGCTGTGGTTCCCGTTCCTGCGCTCGATGAGCGACCGGTGGCTCCACGCCATCCTCGCGTTCTCGGCGGGGGTCCTCGCCTTCCTCGCCATCGACGCGGGCTTCGAGGCGTTCGAACTCGCCGAGCAGGTACCCGGGGCGTTCGAGGGACCCATCCTCGTCGCTCTCGGCGTCCTCGGGGCGCTCCTCGCGGTGCAGGCGGTCAGCGCGTGGCGGACGGGCCGGGCGGCCGCCGGTGACAGTCGTGCACAGAGCGGGCTGTGGGTCGCCTACCTCGTCGCGCTCGGCATCGGCCTGCACAACCTCGCGGAGGGGCTGGCCATCGGGAGTTCGTTCGCGCTGGGACGCGTCTCCCTCGGCGCGTTCCTCGTCATCGGGTTCATGCTCCACAACGTGACCGAGGGGCCGGCCGTCGTCGCGCCCCTCACCCGGGGCGAACGGCCGCACCTCGGCCACTTCGTCGCGCTCGGGGTCATCGCGGGTGCGCCGGTCATCCTCGGCGGGTGGCTCGGGAGCCTCGCGTTCTCGCCGACGCTGGGAGCGTTCTTCCTCGCCGTCGGCGTGGGTGCCATCCTGCAGGTCGTCTGGGAACTGCGTGGGATGATCAGCCGCAACGGCCGGGTGGGGTCGGCGCTGAACCTCGTCGCCCTCCTGTCGGGTCTCGTCGTGATGTACGTCACCGACCTCTTCGTCACACTCTAACGTCTGTGGGCGACTCGTACTTCGACATGAACAGGAGGCAGGTACTCCGACTCGGCGGCGCAGCGCTCGTGGCGACCGCGACGGCGGGCTGTTCGTCCATCGGCGGGTCGAACGGGTCACCGAGGGTGTCGATGGCCGACGGGTTCAGCTACGAACCGGAGCGGGTCACGATTAGCCCGGGGGCGACGGTCCGCTGGGTGAACGACAGCGACGTCGGGCACACCGTGACAGCCTACGAGGACGGCATCCCCGCGGACACGGCGTACTTCGCCAGCGGCGGGTTCGAATCCGAACGGGCCGCACGCGCCGACGTGAACGGTGGACTCCTCGCCGCCGGGGAGGCGTACGAGCACGCGTTCGAGGACCCCGGGACGTTCGAGTACTTCTGCATCCCCCACGAGGGGTCGGGGATGACCGGGAGCGTCGTCGTCAGGTAGTCCCGGCCCGGAGCGAGGAGGTTCCCACAACAACCACCTCTGCGCCGGGTTGATTAGCAGGTGAGTGCGCTGTCCTGTAGTACCGCACGTATCGTGTACTGCACAGTGGTGCCTCCGACTGCGAGCGTCGGGTCGTTCAGGGGAAGGGAGGTAGTCAGGTAGAAGTAGCTCGCTGTGCAACTGGCGCTAATGGCCTTTGAGTGGGAGACGTCCATCTGGAGGCGCATCTGGAACCGTTTCCACTCATATGTCGGCAGGCAGTCGCTGTCACTACTCCTCGTCGTCGGAGTGCTGCTGACACGTGTACCTCTCGCCTCCGCCCATGAGGCAACCGCGACTGCGGGGCTCACAGACGGACACGGTCTTCTGCTCGTGCTCGTCGGTATCGGGTTGATAGGTGGTGCCGTCGTCTGTAAGCGCCTCGAGTACCTGTCGCCGACTGTCGCTCTCTATGGGGTCTTCGTTGGAATCGTCGTGACTGCACTCGGTGCTGTTCTCTTCGAAGGGCTGTCCCCGGACCCGTCCTACACAGCGAGTTCGGTGCCGTTCCCCCGGTCGTGGTACGAACCGCTCGGGCTAGCTGTCGGCCTGTTCATCGCAATGGCGAGTTTCGCCATCGGCTGGCTCCGCTGGCCGACCCGCCCACGATACACCTTCCTCGGTCTGCTGATGGGACTCTGGGTGTCGTATCCCTATCTCGTTCCGGCTCCAGCTGGCTACTACCACCCGCTCGGCTATGCAATCGTCCTCGGAACACCGATCCTCGTCGGCTACATCGTCTGGACGGATGCGGGTACCGTCCTCCGTGCCGTTCTCCGTGATCCGATCGCCCGCCGCTTCGGCGCTGGCGTCGGGTTCATGCTCGCGTTGTTCTTCACTACCGTCACGGGGTATCTCTCGCTGTTCCCCGAGGAGGGGATACACGAGACGACCATCGTCGTCCTGCCTGTTGTCTACCAGTTAGTCATGTGGCCAACGCTCGAGATCGTGCTGCCACACATCCCGTTCTTCCTGGCCATATCACCCGGTCTGATCATCGTGATCGGCGTCCTGAGTTCGCTTATCGAACTGAACGCCGCGGTCATCGCTCGCCACTGGCGCGTCGATGAACGGGCGGGCATGACACAGGGAACCGCTGGAAGTGCGGCAATCGTGGGCACGTGTACGTGTGGGTGCTGTGGGCCACTGGTCGCGAAGCTCGCAGTACTGGCAGCCGGTCCGGCGATCGCGGCGCCACTGTACTGGGTGTTCGTCGATACAGCCTCCCCACTCAGTGCGCTGTTCATCGTCGGCAGTTTCGTCCTGTTCACCGGGAGCCTCGTCTATTCCATCGAGGCAGCACAACGCCCGGACCGGTCGACAGCAGTTGCCTCCATGGATTGAAGAACTGAGACTGCCGTTCACCTCTACAGCGGATACTACGGAATAGCGTCGTATATGGATGAATCCAGTCTAGCAAAGACGTCACGGGATATCAGATCGCTCTAGACGCTGGAGAAGCAGGGAAGCACAACCGTTCTTCGACGTTACTTTCGGTCGACAAACGTGTCGAGTGTTGTGGAATTCGGCCCGCCATCGCCGGGGGTCAACGAAACGAATTCTAGATCACGTTCGACGAGCATCCGCTGGGCCCGATCGGTTACTGATGGCGCGACGAGGATTCCTCGTACAGTCTTGTCGGTCCGTTCGCTCTCGGCCGCCTCGACATACCGAGCAAGTTGGCCAACGGCATCCGGGCCGACGCGTCGCCGTTTCAGTTCGACGATGACAGGGACGCCGTCGCTATCGATCCCGTAGAGGTCGACGGCACCAGCACTCGTCTCGCGCTCGGTCGCCCGTGGCTGAAACCCTGATTCGATCAAGTCAGGGTCGGCGAGAATTCGCTGACGAAGGTCCTCCTCACTTCCAACGAGGTCGAGGTCTTGCTCGTCGGTGAGCGAGAGCGCCGACACTTGGTAGATCGTCTCGAACTCGATGCGAACCGTCTCACTGGGTGTCGAGCGTTCGCTCTGGACAAGGAGTATCGCATCGTCGGCCGCATCGCTCTCCTCAAGGTCGACCGTGTGTCGACAGCCCGGTGGTTGCCAGTTGACCGGGTCACGGTTCGTCGACTGGTGGACGAGCAATGTCCCGTCCGGTTTGAGCACGACCAGTCGGTCGCCTGCGCCGAGCGTACTCTCGGTTCGTCCGGAGTAGTCGACCGTACAGCGGCCGACGACCGTCAGCATCGCGTCGGCGTCGAGTCCATCAGTGAGAACTGCATAGGCCACCTCCAGCGTCGGGGCAGTCTCAGTCGTGATGGGCGTGGACACACCGGAGCGAACGGGCGGCAGGACGAAATCACTTCGGGGGTGGCCCGTGTGCTCAGTCTCCAGCAGCGTGTCCAACGACTCTTCTCCAGGCTGGAGGTGCGTTGGTCTGCGCTCGTGCGCTGATATCGTGATACATGTTACTGATGACCGGTGCGTCCGAGGCGGTGATCGAGAGCCACGCGTCGTCACGAGTGACGTCAGCGATGAGCAACTGTGTCGTCTGGTCGGCGTCGTCAAGAGCAGCCATCACCTCTCGATCGGCCGTCGACTGGGGGACAGAGCGGGTCATGGAGGGGCTAGTAACCGTGCTATACACAGATACATTAACTCACCGGAGAATGATTGCCCATGGTGAATCACTATGCTCAGTAGTGGTACTCCACACTATGATGGACACTGGCACACGATGCAGAGCGACTATATGCTAACCGTTCAGCTGGCGCTAGTGGTTCTACTGGACATGGAGCTGTGGCCGCTATCGCTCCAGTGCCCTACCCAGAGGAGAGACCACCACGGACGGTTGCGAACGCCACATTGGGTTGGACGGTCTCGATTTCGATGGTCACAGTATCGCCAGGCTTGGCCTCGGGGACGATAACAACGTAGCCACGTTCGACATAGGCGATGCCGTCGCCCTGATCGCCCGTTGTTTCGATAGTCACCTCACGCAGTTCTCCTTCCGTGACTGGCGGTCCACGTGCGTGTGTGTCATCGATCGACGATTCGGGAGTCGAATCAGACTGTGCTGGGAGAACCGCCACACGGTAGGTCGTCCCCGCAGTGAGTGAATCGCGGTCGATCTCCGAGGCAGGTACTTCAAGAACGTACTGGTCATCCTCGCGTTCGATTGTCGCATGAAACACCGTCCGCAATCCATCGGGAATCTCGACCATGGACGACAGTGCCATGGACGGGGCTTAGCTTCTGGTGATTCATCGAACCGACCTGCTCCACACTCCAGTCTCAGACTGCCACAGCCACCCACGATTTTCGATGCGCTTGTCGATCTTGATCGTACGGACTGGTTATGGGTCCGTCAAGCGAGCGAAGGCTGAATTGGCCACGATATGTCGAGTCACTCTTCAGCAGGCGCCGATGAATGTGGTGCTGGGAAGGCAGCCTCGCGATAGTGATTATACAGGTTGGTGCCCCACTCAACGAGGGCGTCGTTCGAACTGATGCACATTGCGATGTGATCGCCCTCGCCGACCTCGTTGTACGCACCGATGGCCACTTTTCGGTCGTCGTAGAGCCCGATGCCGAGGGTGAGTGGTTCGTCGAGATGCCCAATCTGGAAGTCCTCGTAGTCCGAATCGTCGAGGAAGTGTTCCAATCCGGCGTCGTACAGGTGGGTGTACACCGAGCGATCGACGATTGCCTCGCCGGGGAGTCCGAGCTTCAACAGCGTATTGTAGGCGCGAAAGAGCGTCGGATTGTAGATCGAGGTGAGTGCTCGAAAGCGCGAGAGTCCGATGTCACAGCGGTCGAGTGCGTGCCCGAGGACGATGCCCGGGGAGTCGACGACATCTGCGTCGGCGAGCACGTCGACAGGGATGTCAGCCCGTGCTGGGGCGAGATGCTACAGTTGTGGCGTCGTGATGATCACCCGCCTGATGGCTACCGTGAGATCGGATTGTTATCGGAGTCCGGGTGTCGGGTCCGGCCGCTGGGCACGGTCGTGCTCTCGTTGGTCAGCGACGGCGTCGCACTCGATTGTGAGATGGGCTGCAAAGTTCACCGTCGCGACTGACTCGCCACAATACGAACACTCGCGGTTCGCTGCCATCTGATCGGTCATCGTCCGACACCCCGATCATCCGATGAGATATTCAGTGGCTGTCCGAACGTAGCTGTACTACTCCCGTTAGCTGCCCGCTCTGTATCTCCACAGTAGGGTGAAACCCAATCGAATGCGAGTATTGATTTCATCGTTTGCCAAGTCCAAAACAGAAGGAACTCAATGTAGTCGCACCCCTCTTGACGCTGTCAACACCTCTGCAAGAGTTGTTCGCCAATAGACAGAAAACCCCCCGTCTATGCCAATTAACGGTCATTATGAGACGCCCGACATTTTATCGATGCAGCGGCCCTCTCACCCGGATTCGGGCCATGAGTCTTTTATGCGATGGCAAAAGCAATTGATTGTATATGAGTCGAACGCTCCCAACAGCTTCGTCAGACCCACGAGCGTCGGCAGATCTCGTCTCTCCACGGACCGTTGTCCGTGAACTCTCTCGTAACCAGGTCTGCGTTGCCGTTCTCGAAGCACTCAACGAGGAGCGAGGGACTGCGACGGACATCGCGAATCGGGGTGATGTGTCCCGACAGACTGCTCAGCCGTGGCTTAAGACGTTTCGTGAGCGACGCTGGGTCGAGCAGGAACAGAGTGTGTACATCCCCACAGGGGTCAGCGCAATTCTGCAGCATCAGTACGACACAGCGACCGAGGATGTCACGGCTGATTCGCTCGCATACCTTGCTGGCGCAGCCTATCGCGGTCCACTCCTCCAAGAATTTGACTCCGTTGAGACGATGTCTCCTACAGAAATCGACTGTACAGACAACTTATCCGATGAAGAGAGTCCCTCTCCGTCGACGATCTCACGAGCTCGAGCGAAGTTCGAATCCCACGGCTGGCTTACACGCGAGGGAACGAGCTACCAACTTACCACACAAGGAGAACGAGTGGTCGAGTCATACGAGACGCTGCTAACTGCCTGTGAACAAATCATCGACAAGACACCGACCCTACGTGATCTCGATCCGGCGGTCGCCGAGCTACCGGTTCATACGCTTCAAGATGCCACGCAGGTCGTGTCGACACCGGATAGTCCGTTCGACGCGGTGAACGCGTTCTTCAAGTTACCAGAGGTTGAGCACCTCGCGTTCGAGCGACTTCGCGGGTTCAATTCGTTTTTCGATATGCGGTACGCACGAGCCTTCGAACCAGCCATTGACGCAGGCAAGCAAATGGAGCTGATCATGCCTGCATCGATGATGAGTGAGATTCCGACGAGTGGAGCGGAAGCACAGTTCGCCCAGAAGTGTATGGGTGCCGAGCACATTCAGTCTCAGATGTACCCAGGAGAACTCCCGGCCGGGCTCACGGTGTTCGACCGGGATCGCGTTGCAATCGGAGCGCGGGGTCCCGCCCGAGCGAACAAAGAGCGGGCTGGCAGCATCTATTCGGCAAATGAGGAACTCATCGAGTGGGCGCTTGATTTGTACGATACTTACCGAGTCGACTCGGAACCTCCGCTCCGACATCTTTTCACTCGAATTCGAGAGTATGGCGCTGACATGCTGCAAACCGTCCGAGAATATTCTCAGAGCGACTCAGCTGACCAATCGGTAGTCTCAGACGATTGAGTTGGTCATTTAATTCGCCGGATCTTTCTCATAAGTAGAATGGTTGAAATGTTGGAACATGACTAAGCGTGATGAGACCAAACCGATGGAACACGACGACTACTCATGAGTCAACGTCCCACTCAATCACTCATCGATATGAGCGATCCGTTCACAGTCGATATTGACGGCACGACACTCAAACTTGGCGTTCATGCTGACAACGTCATCGGCGAGCCGCGAGTCCAGTGGGCCACAGAGGATGGGACGACCGCGGGGAGGTGGGCACTTCCCAAGGTGCCACCGAACCGTTCTCGGACACACACAACCCCGTTCGAAACACTCGACGTCGCTGAACCACAACTCGTGTTCGGTCGGGATGGCAGCGCGACACCAACAATCGCAGATATTCCCCGTGAGCACATCATTCTCCCCGACGATGCCAGTGAACAGCTTCGGGCAGCTCTCGAGGCATTAGGGACGATCGACATCGATGCGCCACATGTCGAAACCGACCCGGAGCAATTCCCTTCGGTGATTGAGGATGCTCGTAAGTATCTCGGGGCTGCTGAATGGGACCAACAAGAGTGGGATGCTGAATACAATTTGATGTGGTACGTCCACCGCGGCCACGACGAGACGCCGCGCGCCTACCAATTCGTTGATGACACTCTCGTCTGGCGGAAGCACAGCTGGAAAACGATCACCCGGTCGAAGCGAGAGTTGATGAACGCATTTGAGAGCGGCGAGACCGCGTAGCGCAATCCCCTCACCCGGCTGTCTTGGTTGACCGTTCCACGAAGAATCTCGACCCGTCACGCTATTTTCTTCGTTCAACCGAAGATAAATAGACACGGCAGCCCTACGGCAGTTATGCGTCAACAGATCCCGCAACCGCCTGACGCAGGCCTTGTGAACGCGATGCGGTTCGGGACCGACACGTTCCGCTTTCTGGATGGTATCCAACGACGGTTCGACGATATCGCTGCCGTTCCGATTCCTGGACGTGCTCCGTTGGTGGTCATCACGAACCCGACGCTCGTCCACGACGCACTGTCGCGACCATCGGAGTTCAGTCGGATTCCAGCGCAAGGGTCGGCTGCGCTCATTGCCGAGCAGGGACTAGTACAAAGCGAAGGGTCACTCTGGCGGCAACAGCGTTCAATCATGGGGCCAGCGTTTACTGGCAAGCAGGCACGTGCATATGCGAATACTGTCGGTGAGCAATTAGGCGATCTAGTCCAGGAATGGGCCAACGCTGACGGTGAGGAGCAAAACCTCCATCGTGAGCTGACGTCGCTCACGATCCGAGTCGCTTCTGAGATTTTGATTGGCGAGGACCTCGGTCGTGACCGGGCCGAGCAGTTCTACGAGTGGATGCAAATCACGGGAACCGAGTTCGAGTTCTCGCCGACGAGCGTCGCTCCTGAGTGGCTCCCACAGCGGACGTCTACAGAGTTCGAAGAGGCGGCGGCGGGTATTCACGGGATGGCTGATGACATCATCGAACGCCGCCGAGCAACCTTGGGTGAAGACCCTGACGGCCGACCAACCGATATGCTCGGTCTACTACTGCAGGCAGAGGATGACCCGAGCGTTGATTACCCGACAAATCAGATTCGCGACGAAGTGGCAACGTTTCTGATCGCCGGGCATGAGACGACAGCATTGAGCCTCACGTATACGCTCAGTCTGCTGTCGTGGCACGACTCAATGCGGAATCGCGTCCGGGACGAAGCTGAAGCGGTTCTTGGCGAGGAAACACCTCGGTACGAGCACGTCGCCGACCTAGAATACACTGGTCACGTCTACGACGAAGGCCTACGGCTGTATCCGCCCGCATGGGCAGTGTTCCGTCGAGCCGATACGACCGTCCGACTTGGTGACTACCGAGTTGAAGAAGGTTCTGCGGTAGTTATGCCACTCTGGTCGATTCATCGCGACCGACTCTACTTCGAATCACCCCTCTCGTTTACCCCGGACCGGTGGGAACGACGCAACAAGAATTCGACTGAAGCGTATCTCCCGTTTAGTACGGGGCCGCACGCTTGTGTCGGTCGGCAGTTCGCAGTTTCCGGAGCGACGCTCACTCTCGCTCGTCTCACGCAGATGTTCGACATTGACATCCCAACAGATGCGCTCAATGATCTTCGAGCAACACCAACGCTCCGACCTGGCGACGGGGTTCCTGCGGTAATTCGGCGAGCAGAGTAAACTACGGTGCGCTCAGGCTATCCATTTGTGCGGTATCTCGCTACTATCCGTTCGCTGTAGAATAAATAAAGTACGTCCGTTTCAGTCGAAGAGCATTATGTTGATATGCTCTATAATTGTGTTCAACCTAGCTTTCACTCGATTTCGTTGAAGAATTAATGCTAAACCATCAAAATAGAATATATTTGAGTATATTTCCTTCAATCGTCTCTACTTTACTGAAAATTTGATAATTAACTCTGGAGAAGTTTATAGAAGATGTTGAGAGGTGTGAGGAGAAAAAGGTAGAAGAAATCAAAAATCAAGTAGCAACTATAGTCTATCGAGGATGACTTTCCAGAGAGGTATCCAGAGTAAGATCCAGACAGGAAGCAGTATACTCATATACATAGTTCCAATTTGGATCCCACTGATGAGAAAGAATATTGATAATAGGGAGGACCAAATCAACAAACCACCAACAAAAGGAGCAGTTCCGGACAACTTGTCAATGGATGATTGAGAGGGGGTCATAGTTTACGCTACGGACTCCTACTACTTTCCACTATCTGACTCTTACTAATCCACCAAAACAATTATTAATACCTATCCCATTCAGTCACTCTCGAAAGAATGTCTGGTAAAAAATCAAATGGGAGACGGAATTTCCTTCAGCAGATTGGCGTTACAGGATTGGCTGCTACGGCTTTTACTGTCCCAGTCTCAGCAAAGCCACAGTCTCAAGAGGATCTCTTTAAGGAACTAGAGCACCTTGAAAAAAAGCACGGCGCAGTTACTGATCAAAAGTTCAGTGGTTATCAGCCACCGTATGAGTGTATTCTGACCTATGAAGACGGGTTCAAAGTAGTGGTGAACGCAGACGTGGTTCAGCATAACACAGTAAAAATTGTGCTCAATAATTCCCTCTACCAGTTCGAAATTCCTGCTGAAGTTACTAACCGACAGAATGCTGAGGTGCGACAAAAAGCAGAAGCAGCGATGACGAGCGATATTGAATCGGTTCCAAATAAAAACGAAGTTCAGCAGACCGCAACGATACAGGCCCAGTCAAGTTGGGATGAAGTTACCATCGGCCGGAATCAGGAGAATCAGGGATCCACAATAAAAGTGGAAAACGAGATTGAACAAGGAGCAAATGCAGGAGCCTATCATTATCTTGAAACATCTAACTACGACTTAGGTGCTACTGGCCATGCTCCTGGATTCGTTGTTCGGGGAGGAAGAGTGAAGCTCCATCGTGATTTCAAGATTGTTGATTCGGTGACTGGTAGTTCCCAAGCAAGCATGAAATGGAAGGCTCATGGCTATCTGAAAACCCGCCTGCAGTCGGGAGTGACTACTGGCAGCGCGAGCGTAATTGGGTACGCAATTCTGACGAACAGAACAAACAACGATGAGATGGAACGTTCGATCATTGTTAATGAATCAACATCACCCCCCGGAAATTCTATGGTATTAGATCAGTATTGGGAAGATACTATCGAAGAAACCGTCGAAGTCGGTAACCTATATCGAATGACCTACGACTTCCGGTTCGTTGCAGACACGAGTGTTGGAAACGTCGCTGTCCCATTCGATGGTGGAAGGATCGATGGCGCTTCGACAGAATCGTACGGTCCAGCGACTACATACGACGGCGGATTCACGTCGACTCGCTACTACATCGACTGGTATTAGATGAACTAACAAGGTAATACCAACTTCTTGGCAATAAAGTCCGGGTACTAATTATCGAGTCAACACATTGTTTGTCAAAATCGCGAGCGCGAGAAATAGAATTTCCAAATTTCTCAGGTACTCAGTAGGCCACTGTTATGACAATATATATGATTTATATGTAGGAAAGATAAGCCGGCGAGCTTTTTTACTCTGATTTTGTTCCGTGGCGGTGAGATGAACACAGAATTGCGTTTGGGAAGCCTACAGCTATATTCGCGTGAAGCAGTAGGCGGTACAATTGGATCCAAAGGAGCAGCTACGAACATCCCAAGAAAATCTACCATCTCCGACTTGCTGCGTTTTTTTCCTCTTCGTCCGCGCCTCTGGCAAGTCGTGGTACTCCTCAGTCTATCTATCCTCGTCGTACTTGGAGGCGGCACGCCGGAGACTGCAATTCAGAGCGAACTCCCTAGCACGAATAATACGACGGAGTCAACGGCTACGATTGTACTTTCAAATCAGACCATCTCTGATGACACGCTCATCATCGAAAGCGTTCAGCTTTCTGATGGTGGGTTCGTCGTCGTTCAAGGCTCACGCTATGTCTTTGACAATGTTCCGAACCCTATCGGTGTCTCTTCGTACCTGCCCTCAGGAACGCATCAACGCGTTAGTATTCAACTGACTGCTGACGCTATAACGAATCGAACTGCAGGACGCGTCGCTGCAATCGCCCATCGCGATGATGGCGACGAAGAGTTTGAACACTTTGAGAACGCCTCAGCGGACCAGCCGTACTTGGATTCAGCTGGAGAACCAGTCGCGGACATAGCGTCTATTCAAGCTGCAGGAATCGAAGCTGGTACGACTCAATCGCGTGTTCAGTCGCCAAATTCGGATACCCGAAGAAGTTCTGAGTCCGCTTCGACAACGCGTATACCTACTGCATCGACCCCGTCATCGGATTCTTCTCCACTGCCAGAGAATGCTCTCGGGCTCGCGCTGGGTGCTGTACTGGTCGTGTTCGTGGCAATCAGTCAACGGTGACCGCGATGCCTGTATCAGACTCTACGATCAAGACTTCTACCGAGCAACGACAGAAAACGAATCAGCGTACACTCAGTCAAGAGAATACTCGCTCCGTTTCTCGGCGTCAGTTCCTTGTGACCACAGTGGCAGCGACTACACTCACCGGACTACCACATACGAGCAGAATATCAGCAGCTCGATCGAGACCACCGACATACCAGCCCCACCGCGGTTCGACTCCAGCTACTCAGGACGCCCGAACCTATGTGCTTCCCGGCCCTGGTCCAGATACAGTCGATATCGACGATCAAGGCGATCTTGGGAGTCTCGATGAGCTAACAGACGATCAGCGTAGTGGGCTCGATGCACATACCAAAGCGCTACAGCGAGAGCTCGAGACCACATTCGACCGCCTTGAGGATAGACCATCACACCAGACTATCAACGTGCAGGATGATCTCGACGTTACTGTCCATCCGGCGCGTAATCTCAACGTGGATCAGTCTCATGATCTTGATCCTGACGACCTCATCTATCGACTTCAGGCCGATGACATAGACCTAACAAGTGGCACGACAGTCGAACTTCCACCTGGAACATACACTATCCCTACCACGCTCCAAGGAAGCGTCGACAACTGGACGCTGCGTGGTACTGGGGACAGTCCGCAAGACGTCCGCTTAATCACTCGTGGCCAGAACAAGCGACTTATCGAGATCCATGGAGGGTCGAATATCCGTGTTGAGAACCTCACGATACACAATGGTACAGATGGGGAACACGCTGTCGGAATCCGAATCGACGGAACTGGAGGGATTCTTACGAAAGACATCCATCATACAGGCCTATCTCCACGAGAGGGAAACACAGGGAACCACGAACAATTCAACCGACAAGAGAACTCGCTGTATATCACTGTCTCCCAGTCAGACGGTGTCGCAATCACGGATGGATTCGTAAAGAAGAGCCCCACGGAGGTGAGTGGTCATGCCGAAAACGACCCAATATTTACTGCCTACGCATCGCACCGCGGAATATGGTACGTTCGGAACTCTGTCGCAATGCATGCAGGTGGTGATGGTGCTACGTACGCATCTCGGACGCGAGGTGGTATTCGGTTCACGAACTGCGTGTTCAAGAACAACTACGCATCCAGCATCCGGCTTGGCGGTGGACAGTCGTGGGTCCGCAATTGCACCGTCATCTGTGACCATCAACAGGCAACCGGTATCGATCTCTTATCGCCAACAGCTACTCACATGTCGCCGATCGTTTGGGAGGCTGGCGGAGTGTACGAAGGTGCGAGGTCACGGACTGGCGGGCTAATCGAGAATACCCGTGTTGAACTTCGATCAGTGCCCGCTGGACAGACACGGGGATGTATTGGCATCGACGGCTCCAGTGGCGGCATCATCGTTCGGAACTGCCAGCTCATCAACAGCACAGATAGCCCATCAGTTGCTGTGGATGCGCCCGGTTCCTCGTTTATGAACGATTACCAGATTCCAGCGGAGCCTCACGGAGTCTATCTCGAGAACCTCCAACTATCGGGAGACGGGACAGGACCAGCGATCGCCGCCTCTGGACGGCAGGTACTGGCACAGGGTATTTGCATTTCGATGCCGAATGGTGGCGCTGTCCGTGGAGCCCGATTCCTTGACAGTGGACCGCAGCGGTCTAGTTGTTCGTTCGTGAGCACTCCGGACCGACCAGCGCTCTATCAGCAGCTACTCTCCCTCCAACAGGGGGTTCCCACAGCAGGTCAGGGAATCGGTGCTACTGGCTTCGAAATACCAGGCCTCAGTAATCTCATTGATGGTATTTCCACGGTCGTAATCATGGCTGCGACGTTGCTACTTGTATTTGGGCTTCTCATCATCGGCTTCATCGTGTTGATTAGTGCAGGAGGAATATTCGCAGTGAAGCGACTCGTTTCATAGCTTCTGTCAGATATCGCAACGAGATACCGTTATCTCAGGCACTAAATCGCTCATATACGCTCATCTTGCATTCATACTAGACATTCAGTATATCAGTACAAGCCACAAGCGGTAATAACCTGTTCTGGCAGGACTCGGTCGTATGCTACCAATTGGACGCGACGAGAGTCGACAGGGTAGGATGGTTGACTGGGGCCGGACCCAAGAGAGACGACTGTACCATACCATTAGTAGAGTAGATATCCTCGGGAGGATTCACCACCTCGGGGCTACTGCTACGTTTGCCACCCTAACGCTCTCCTCAACGGCCGCGGCGCAGACGGCGGAGACCGATAGTGCCGTCGTGGAGTTCATCAACAGCGCGGCGCCGACCGTGCTGGCGTACCTCATTCTCTTTGGGACCGTCATTGCTGTCGGCGCGCACGTTGTGTCCGGCTTCCCGAAGAATCCCGAGACTGCGAACCGGCTCAAAGACTGGCGGAATCGGGCCGCAATGGGTGTGCTTGGTGCACCGATAATGGCGCTCATCATTGAGCAGATGCTCAGCTTCGTTCCGATCCCCTGGCTACAGCAGATCGATCTCGTCCCGCTCGTCTAACTCGAATCGCGTCGGGTGATAGTGCAGTTGAAGCTGAACATGATCTTCACTACATTCAGAACATGAGACGAATACGGTTCCAGCTACTCCTTGCGGTCGTTTTCGTAGTGCTTATACTCGCTACTGCTGGTCCGGGTGTAGCAGCGCAATCAGCGCCAACTGGAAACACCAGCAATGTGACCGCCAACGAGTCGACACAGGTTCCATCAAATAGCTCTCGCCAGTCGGGGACCAGCAACAACACGACCGGTGCTGCAGGGCCTGCCGTTGGAGTCGGCGGTGGCGCCGGTTCGATGCGGGGCTCAGAACCTAAATCCGGAATCTGCAAAGACCTTGGTGCCATTCAAACGATGACGTGCAACGGTGCAATCGGGACGCTACAGGGCATCGGCGACGGTGTCGGTGAACTGTATGGTGACGTCATGCAGGGTGTTGTCTACTTCATCGTAAATCGACCGCGTGCAATGGATGGTGGCGAGCCATCACTGGCTGGTCAGCCGACGAACCAGCCGATGGAGACGGTGTACGATATCTGGCTCAACAAAGGCCTTGCTGCGGGGGTTGCGGTGTGGGGGTTCTTCATGCTGTTCAACCAGTTCCGCGGAGTATTCCCAACGGGGGCGACGAGTTCATACTCTCGAGACAAGATGGCTCGTCGCGGGTGGTTTATTCTCGGTTTCATGCTCGCGTCGTGGCCAATTTCGATGGCTCTCCTCCATCTCGCCCATGGATTATCGACGTTCATTGCACCTGGCAGTGAAGCGCTCAGCGCTGATCTCCAGACAGCGACAGGAACCAATGCAGCAGCCGTAATCGGTGGTCTGGCTCTGTACTTCGCTTCTGGAGTGGTCGCTCTATTCGCGGCTATCGAGTTCATCCTCGCGTACGTTGGAGTGTTCGTTCTCACACCGTACCTCCCGCTGGCGATGGCACTCACCACGCCCGATTTCTGGATTTTCGACCGCGTAGCATCGATTGGTGAGACGATTGTCTCGCTGTACATCCCAACTGTCTTCTTCACCCTCCCGACAGCGATGGTTCTCGGAGCTGGTTACCCACTTGCGAACGCATTAGCCACGAATATCCCCGATGCCTTCGCATTCATTCCGGGGCTCGCGACGGGAACTACGGCAGTCATGGGCGTCCTATTGCTGGCAGTGTGGATACTTGCGTTGCTGGCACCAGTTTTCGTCTTTGCGGGCGCGTCCCAAATGCGGCTGTTCTCTGGAATGCTCGCCGGGGCAACGGGGGCACTTGCTATCTCGAAGCTTCGTAATCGAAGTGGGACAGCTGCCGCTGCCGGGGAGGCAGCATCGTCTGCGACCGCCTCAACAGGGGCTAGCAGCGGGTCAGTATCATCCGGACTTAGTCACAAAACGAACCCGATTCAGGGATCGTCGTTTTCAACGGATACAGCTGGATCGGGAATCGTAGCGACGCAAGAATCAACGGCGAATATCTCAAATTCCTCAGCAGCGATTTCACCGCAGACAGATTCCATAGGAGCGACGACAAACCAGACGTCTCGTATCGGTACGACGACTGGGACAGGAACGACATCCACTACCGGAACTCGACAGAAGACCACCAGCGGTGAGCCAACCGTCCTCTATGACCGAGGCCAGTTCAACGGCGAGAAGAATTACCTGGTCGGATATCTCGATAGTGACGACGAGTTCCAGTCGATCTATCGAGAGGGTCGCAATGGTAAGTGGCTCGTCGACCAAGGAGCGTATAGCCGGCTCGAGAGCAATTTCAGCGACGAAAGGCTACTTCTCCGAGATAAAGGCTCCAAGGAGTTATACGACGTACAGAACATCGTAGGCGACCGTCTTCGAAATCAGGGAGCGTACGATGACATCAAATCACAGAATCAGGCGAGTCGTGATGTCGTGTACGATACGTGGGGGCAGTAACTATGTCCGGGAACCAGGACCCAACGAGTCGACTTGTTGTCGAGACGTTCGGCACAGAGGATGAGATCTTCGGACTCGAACTAAAATACAGCCTCTCGGATCTTCGCCTGTTCTTCCCAGCGGGACTCATCGCTTTCTGTGTGCTTCTTTTCGGCAGTGCAGTAACGCCGGTTCTCGGCTGGGTTGGTGCCGTGGCAGTGCTGCTCGGAACCGGCCTGTTTGTCTATGTGACACCGGCACACAAACAACCTCAGAACCACCTGCAAGACATCGTCGCATTCAGACGACTTCCAGATACAATGAGCTTATTCGCAGCTGATTCCGATGAACAGACCGATCAGATAACGCACCTTGAGCGCGTCTTCCCGGACGGTCATGCCATTCGGCGTGACGACGGGTCGATGGTTGCTGGCTTGTCAATCGAGCCACAGAGTATGGCACTCGCTACTGAAAGCGAGTGGGAGGCAGCAACCCAACAATTCGACAAGTTACTCAATACACTCTCATTTGCAACCGTGACGACTTCGACGGGGATTCCAGTCGATCCATCGCTTATCACGAACGACTATGCCGACCGCTTGACCGATGAGGACGTACGCGACAATGCTGAATTGAAGCGAATCATCCGGACCTATCAAGAGGCGTTTCCTAATGAGTTCGAGCAGCGGGGGACGAGCGTTCGCCGGTACCAAATTCTCGTCCCAGTTACTGTTGAAGAAGTACTCTTACAGGATCGAGAAGCGATGGCGAAACTCG
Source organism: Halomarina litorea (assembly GCF_024227715.1). Classification (NCBI taxonomy): domain Archaea; kingdom Methanobacteriati; phylum Methanobacteriota; class Halobacteria; order Halobacteriales; family Natronomonadaceae; genus Halomarina; species Halomarina litorea. The sequence continues at coordinate 95,665 of NZ_CP100451.1, forward strand.
CAGACCTCCCCGTCATCGGAGGGTGCTTCCGCATTCTCGGAGCAGAGTCTAATCGACTATCCGAGCAAGAGATCATAGAGGAGCAACAAAAGACGCTCACTCAACGACTCGCCGACATCAAAGACGGCGTGCTTGACCTCAACGGCTGTTCTGCCGAGCGGTTGACTGGAGATGATCTAGCGGCGAGCGTCGAAGCATTCTGGACGGGGCGAACGATGGAGTACCAGACTAGCGGCCAGTACGAGAGTCGTTTCGAAGATACCCCGGCTGACGCTGGCGTTGTAATGTCGACTGGGGCGCCGTCCAAGGATAGCGGTACGCCTCCAGATGATACTGACCTTGAAGCTGATACGGACACTATTGGGGACATCGCTGTTGACGGCGGCCATCGGGGTGGATCCCAATGAATCTCAGCTTCGAACAGGTTCAGAATCTTCTATCGCGAGATGGCCGGTCCAACAGCAACACGACCACAGAGAAGCACTCGACAGCGGTCGCTCCGTCCGGTATCGACCGAGAACGGACGGCGATTCACACGGGCGAGCAGTGGTGCCGAACTCTTGCAGTCGTTAGCTGGCCCAAACACCTCCCACCGGGTATTCTTGATAAACTTCACACGCACCCGAGTTCGAACGTAGACGTCACAATTCATGCGAATCCGATTGGACGTGACACGTCGATCAATAGCTTCGAGGATGCGATTCGTGATCTGAAGGGCGCAAAGATCGAGAAGCAGAATCGGAACTCAGCTACGCTTGAGGAGACGGAGCGCCGCCTCCGTGAACACGTCTCCGTCCGCCAGCAACTCTCGGAGGGTGAGCAACGTGTCTACGATGTTGCTGTGTACATCACGCTTCGTGCAGAGTCACGAGAGCGACTCGATAAGCTGACCCGACACATCAACGCAGAGTTGACTGGGAGCCAGATTACGCTTAAGCCGGTGACCTATCGGCAGGAGGGTGCGATGGTCGCGGCAAGCCCGATTGCACTCGATCCAATCGAGGAGACTACGAAGATGGTGAGTGGAGCAGTAGCGTCACTGTACCCATTTTCAACGTCGACTGTTATCGAAGAATCGGGCATCCTCGTTGGCTATCACGCAACTACTGATGCGCCCGTCATCATTGACCGCTTCACCCGTGAAAACGGGTACAACTGTATCGTCTCCGGAAAGACTGGCGACGGCAAGTCCTTTGGAGCGAAGCTCATGCTACTACGTCGGTTGGCGAAGGATCCAGATACCATCGCGTTCATAATCGATCCACTCTCGGACTATCGGCGTCTTGTCGACAAACTCGACGGGGAACATATTGTCATCGGTGGGCGACGAGGACTCAATCCACTCGACATTCAGCCAACTCCCGAAGCAGTCCTCGACCAGAAGCCGGATCTGAACCCGTTCGGTAAGAAGAAATCTAGCGTGATGGGGTTTTTCAGTGACTATTTCGAGAGTCAAGGCATGGAGATGGGGTTCAAACGAACGGTCCTTGATATCGCTGTGACCGAGGCATACGATCGGGCGGGCATTGACGACCGTATCGAGACTCACCATCATGAGAGTCCAACCCCTCGAGATGTCCGTTCGATACTCCGTGAGATTAGCGAATCTCCCGAGGACCTTATCGACGATCTCACTGATCGAGGGGTCGACGCGTACGAGGATGCAGCAACGAAACTCCGCATGGCCCTCCACCCATTCGCGGAAGGCCAATCTTACGCACACCTCGGTGGAGAGAGCGACATCAGTGTAACTGATTCAAAGCTCGTCTATCTTGATCTCCAACAGTCTGAATCAGAGCGAGAACTCGGGCTGATGATGCAGCTCCTACTGGACGCGATTTACCAGCGGGCGAAAACCACGACGAAAGACGTTATTCTTTGCATAGACGAAGCTCACTATCTATTAGAGAATGAACATAGCCTTGGATGGCTCGATCGTGTAACCAGACACGCTCGACATCACAGCATGTCGCTACAACTCTCGACACAGAAGATCGAGGACTTCCTGCAGGACGAGAAGCGGCGGACAATTCTCGGTAACTGCTCGATGCAACTGCACTGGCGAGAGAACAAGCTCTCCGAAAGTCATCGCGAAGCACTTGACCTCACGGAACGCGAGGGAGAATTCGTCCGAAATGCACTTCCTGGAAGCATGGAACGTGGGTATTCACAAGCGCTCTGTGTCGTCGATGGCAAGGGTGCGTATCCTGTCAAAGTGAGCGCACTCACACCTGAAGCGGCACTCATCGACGAGAGTGTTGCGCGTAATCTCGGGGTGGAGTGACAATGCCCGACCAGAATGAACCTATCTCCGAACCACGACGGCGTGAGACAGATCCGGACGGTGATGACATCGCTTTCGTACCATCACCAGACTATGATGTTGATTTAGTAGAGTATCGCACACTCCGTCGTGCCAACTACTGTTGTGAAGCCTGTAGTACCCGAGTAGAGCTGGGCGAGGGGTTAATATGGAAAATTCGATCCAATGATTTCAGCTACCGGAATACCGCATACGTCTGTGTAGAGTGTCTCCACCGCCAGGGATGGCGGGACGATGTCCGTAAGCGTCGAATACAGGAAGCGGGACCTGTCAAAGGACGACTCATCGGATGGTTCTGGGATGCGCCGACTGCCTTCATCAGATACGCCGAGCATGTCCTCATCGGATTGGTTCTGCTGAGCACTCTCCTCTTACTCGTCACCGCTATAGGAGCTCAGGAGTACTTTCTCAATGCGGTCGTTCAGTCCAGCGGACTCGTGATCGGTATCACAGCCGGGCTGTATCTCTGCCATCTTGTTGTGTGGGTCTATCGCGATCCTCGAGGATGGGTATTCAGCCGACGACCACCATGGTACTATCTCTTGATTATCTGTGGGTTTGGCAGCATAGCCTATTTCCTTACTCTCGCCATCGACGACGTCTCCAGCCTCGTCTCGACAGCTATTCTCGTCGGAACTGGAGTGGGCTGTGCTATCGCAATTGACCAATCGGTTCGCCGTGACCGTACACAGTACTATTTCCCAGGCGCTCCAATGTATCGCGCCATTGTAGTGGGAACGGTTCGAATCAGTGCGTTTCTCTCAGTCGTCATCACAGTGGCCCCACAAGCACTCTGGGGGTCGTCTACGCTGTCAGCGGTCAGTTACGGGATGCCGATCATCGTGAGTGGAGGCTATCTCGTCTATCGGTCAACGAAGGACCCAGTGGTTCGAGACTCGTTCGTCCACATGTACGACTACATCGAACATCCTGTACAACGAGTCTACACCAAGCTGATTCCATCCTCATCTGAAGTGACTCAACAGCAGGAACCGCTCGCCGGAGAGAGAGAAGCGGAGAACTCTAGCAACCAGCAACGAGGTAGCTCTGATCAATGACGTGGCTGAATTGCCAAAATATCGCTGACGAGCTATTGGACACAGTCAACCGCTTTGCGACTCCTCCGTGCTCACAGGGCCGTTCCGCCTCATTGCTTCGTCGATCGGTGGGACTGTGTCGCGAACCAGCTCGAATACTCTCGAGGAGGTATGCATGACCGAAGGTTCCCCAGATTGGGTACCGTGTGCTGCTTCAGAGGAGGTTCGCTGGTACGGTCAGATTGCATGGCGAGCACTCACAGTCAAACTAATCGGGGGAATCGGAGCTCTCGTCGTCGGCTGGTTGACGTACATGGGTGCGTTCGAGTTGGGCACGTTCGGTAACATCTTCTTAAACCACCTCCCAGATTCGCTTGCGGATGCACCAGTTGTTTACTCGTTTGGATGGCTCTCGGCACTTCCACTCGGGTTGGTTCCGCTTGGGGGCCTCTACATCTGCTGGAGTCTCTATCGTGGGTTCACTACGAAATACGCGATTACGACCCAGCGGCTTGTCGTTCAGCAGTACCCGACATCGAATACCGAAACGCTGTCCTTAGATTCTATAGAGGCAATCGACTGCCGGCGAACGGTGGTCGGTCGGCTCCTGGGCTATGGTGACCTCAGGTTTACAACGACAAGCGACACGACGCGTCAGCCCGTGTTCAGCGGTCTCAACGATATCGAACAGGCACGGTCCACGCTTTCCGAATTGGATGACGATGCATCGCCGCTCCAGCTACAGCGAGAGTATCTTCGAGTAACGCCTGCCCACGACGATCTGCAGGCCGACGACGTTCTCCAGCATATTGGTGGACTGAGAAACGTCGAGGCAGAGCCTGTACAACAAGGACTTACCCGATTCTTGCCGATCGAATCTTCCTCACCACCGACGTTCGAGTTCCTCATAGTTACTGAAGGTGCCGACGCACCAGTCGAGTTCTACTACTCCGCGACTGAGCGACTGAGTGTTCTTGAACAGCATTTGGAGACTGCCTATCCCGAAGCCTTCGATATTGAACGAGTCCGAGCCGATCTTGAGACGAAGCTCGTCCCACCAACCGAATATACACCGGAGCAGTTCCAGACCGCACTTGAGCGTGGAGATGTCCAGTGTACACCTCATGACCCTTCCTCTCTCCGAGAAACTCGCTCGTCTCCCTCTATGAACACTCAGCGGGCAGATGGTGGAACACGTATTGAGGGAGTACCTGACGAACGTACACAGCCGCCACTACCGCAGTACGACAGCGAGGACAGTAGCAGCGATGGTAACGGTACTCACCAGCCCTCGGCTATCGAGACGCCACAGGCAACGACTGCAGAAATCCTCGCACGACCGAGCCTTGAGAGCGACGATGTGACCCTGAAAGGCATCGAATGGCACGGAGAGGGCGACTGGATGACACCACTCGCACAATTCGAGAGCTACCCCTCTCAGACAGGCTCCGACGAGCGTGCAAAGGCCCCACTGACACCCCTCGTCGACCAGCTCGCCGAGGCTGAACAGCCAACTGTATTTCAATCGGTGTTTCAGCGACGGTCTGACTGGAGTCAGAAGGCCTACAACCGGAAACATGATATTCGCCATGGTCGGGATGGATTAGCGGAGACTGTACTCGATGCCCTCTCGAAGATGCTCTGGGGGTACGAGGACTACGAAGACCAGACGGTCCCCCACGATGAGCAGCATGTGGCCGCTATCGACGAGAAAGAACCACGCCACACGTTTGTAGCGAACCTCCGACTACTCACAGTCGCCGAGACGCCACAGGACGAAGCATCGACTGATCGGCGACTCGAGACGCTCAGTACCGTCTTCGATCATCTCGACGGACACTACTACGGTCTCGATGGCCAGCGGCTCACATCGAACGGGTTCCGACAGTCGACCAAACAGGATCACGTTCGCCAAACGTTGCGCCGACTGCTCAATCGCGACGTTGTCACAGAACGTCGCTGGAAACTCCCATGGCAGACATCGCCTGAGCTAGTCTGCAACCCCAGTGAAATTGCGAATTTCATCACCGTTCCCGACGCCGAGTCGCTTTCGACAGAAGGCGCTCGAACGACTGGGGCAGAAGAGACGAGTCGTAACCCACTCCCACGGCCGAGCGACGAGACACTCGAGGAATTCGCGTCTGGTGTGGCCCTTGGACGAGCAATCGGAGAGACCGGCGAGCCAACCGAGCTTGTAAGTCTGCCGCCGCGACTTCTCACGAAACACGTCGGTCGCTGGGGGTCGTCTGGGGCCGGGAAATCAACGGCGATGATTAATGACGCGCTCTCAGCGCATGCGAGTGTTCCGGGACCAGTCGTCCTCTTTGATCGGAAGGGCGACGGGATGTGCCAGGAGTATCTTCGTTCGCATTTCTCCCGGTTCGGTGCATTCGACGACGTCTATTCGTTCGATATCCCCGAGCGACTCCCAGCACTCTCTGTTATCGATATCCGGCCTGCACTAGCGACTGGACGCGATCGTGAACTCGCGGTCCAAGATACTGTCGAGCACTTCCATGAGGTACTGCGGCTCGTCATGGGTCGTGAACAGTACGAACGGGCCTACGTCGCTATCGACATCATCGGGTATCTGATTCAGGCGTTGCTCGACGAGGAGTACGGTGCTGACGCGATCGGTCTTGATGCCTTGTTTGAGGCCGCGTTGGACATGCAGCACAATCAAGAGCTCCCGACGATCTCCGATGGTCGGCGTGACATCGAAGCCTCGCTGCGACGGCACTTCGCCAAGAATGACCACCAATTCCATCAGACGATGGATGCAGTTGCCAACCGGCTGGATAAGCTCAAGAACGACCCCTATCTCTATCGACTGTTCAATTATGTCCCCGAGTGGGACGACGCCACCGAGACGTATGCCGAACCGTGCTTCGATTTCCGAGCGTTCCTCGATCAAAATGCAGTGCTTCTCTTCGATCTCGGCGCACTCCGACCACGGGCCCAGAATGCACTCATCATGGTGTTTCTCTCGACACTCTGGGATGCGATTCAGACACGCCGACAAGAAGCGACAGCTGAGTACGAAACGATTACCAACCTGATCATCGACGAAGCTGCCCCCATTGCTGCAACTGACCTCATGGCGGAACAGCTACTCCCCGAATCGCGCTCCTTCGGACTCAGTGTCGAACTCGCTATGCAGTATCCCCGACAGGTCGCGCATACCAATCCGACGGCGTACGAGGAGCTACTGACAAATGTCCATACGAAGATTTTCGGGAAGATATCGGCCGACGACCGTGTCATCCAGTCACTCGCTCATGATGCGCTCGAACCCGAGGCCATCCGAAATCGACTAAATCGACTCCCCCCTGGTGAGACACTCGCTGATTTACCGAGTCCTACGTTTGGCGAAACGGGGCCCGCCCCATTCAGTCTCGCGCCGCTTCCACTCCCAGAAGGCCATCCAGAGAGTGAAAATCCGCTGACCGATGAGCAGGTCTCCAAGTTCGAAGCGCTCCATACAGCGATGTGCGAGCGAACCGCCGAGCAGTTCACTCCGTCTAGGAGTGAAGATACCATCGGCCAGAGTGCTTCGTCAATTCACGGGAGGGATGCAACCGCACCCAGCGAGCCAGGAACGACGAATGATCTTGGCACTCTCATGGCCAGTTCGATTCGTGCAGTCCAGCTTCGAGAGGACCTACGCGACACAAACGACTGGGTCCCTGCCTCGACAGTCGACAGTGATCTCCGATCTCGACTCACAACGACTGAGCACGACCAGCCCACACAGGAGACCCTCGGCGAACTCCGAGCGCAGTCAGAATTCATCGACGTCTCACTTGATGCCGACCACGAGACAGTAATCGTCAGGCTCACCGATGCTGGTGAACGCGCTGCCGTACCTGATACGGGGTCGGTGCGGGCGTCCGGGGGCGAAGCCCATGACGATGCACTCAATGCTATTGAACGGGCCCTGATTGGCCTCAATTTCACAGTCGATATCCTCGAACAGGACGGAAGCGAACAACCGGATGGTGTGGCTACCCACCCGACACTCGATGCTCCGCTCGCGATCGAGGCGGAGACGACGACACCAGACCGGCCAGTGAAAGTTCTCACCAATCTCAAGCGTGCTCACGAAGCAAGACACATCCCGCTATTCGTCGTGGAGACAGACGACACAGAGACGTACTGGGCGAACCGTGTCACTGGAATCCTTCACCCACCGGTCAAGGAGGTACAGGGGGAGAGGCGATTGTACACGTACGACGACCCAATCACATACGGTGGTGGCGCCGCAGCGGCCAACGGCGTGACCGCTGTCCGCCCGACTGCTGGAGCTGAAGACTCCCGGCAGACCATCTGGTGCGTTGATGAAGACGGATACGTTCTTTCCGATAGCTCGGGGACCGAGCACGCTCAAGTGTCAGCTATCGATGACGCGCCACGAGCCGTGTTTCCGGCACTCTACACGTATGATAGCGAAACTGAGACGTTCGTCGTTTACGACCGCGGTGAGACTCAAACGTATCCGACCAAGGACGCGTTCGAAGCTGAGTGGGTGACCGTCAAACGCCCGTTCGTCCCCGAGTCTGCACTCTCCTCGTCAGCTGTCGAGCAGACGACCTATGCCATCGCTATCGTTCACACAGATGGTGAAGTTGTTATCTATTCTGCAGGCGATATTCATCCAGTCTCGGCACTCATTGACGGGACGATCGACCTGCACTCACCGTCGAAATCGAGCGCAGATCCGAGCGAGGCAGGAGAACGGGAACAAAGCGCTAGCTCTGGGTCGGTAACACAACGTGATGATCAGCGTGATGCTTCGTCAGTCGGCCGCTCAGCCGCCCCATCGAGCGAAATGGATACCCAAACCCATCTCGAGCACTTCATCACAACTCGCCTCAGGCTGGATTCGGACTCTGTCGTTCCCAAGGACGACTGTTATCGTGCATACGCTACGAACGCGAGAGCCCACGATGTCGAGCCACTCTCGAAGAGCTGGTTCGGTCGGCGCCTCGGTGAACATCTCGATATCGAGACGCGCCGTGTTCGACGTGAGGGTGAGTTGATTCGCTGCTACACCGGTATCCGACTCACCGATGGAGATGAGTCGCTGGAGGGTGAGATATCGTGAGCACGGACGACTCCCGAGGGGCCCATCAGTCGCTTCACCATCCAGCCTGCCACGAATCTTCACAACCCCACATAAGACTCTGCTCGGAGTATCACTGTCGAACAGTGGACTGTCTCAGGCAGCTGTTCCATCCAGTACTGCAATTCATTCACGCACATTGGGTAGAACATTGCCTGGAACACGCCTCTTGGGTGGAACAATGCATGGAACACGCCGCTGTCTGGTGGTTTTCCTCGCTATTTCGCTCCTGTTCCAGGCAAAAACCAACTAGTATAGCGGGGGGTGAGGCCGTTGGACGTATGGATAAGCGTCGCGCTTCCGCGGCGGTGGTGTCGTTCAGTTCCCGAAGGGGTGCGGGAACCAGAACCAGATTTCGAGGAAGTAGCCAATGACTCACACTTCACCACCGAACATCGATCTCGATCGGCTCCCTGACAAACTCACGACTCGCGACCAGTGGGTCTGCTGGCGGACCGAACAGCGCGATGGGAAACCGACGAAAGTTCCGGTCGACCCACGGACCGGTGAGTACGCATCGGCGACTGATTCGACGACGTGGACGGAGAGCGAGACGGCCGTGGAGTATCTTCGAACGACGACGAGTACCGATGGAATCGGGTTCGTCTTCACCGCGGACGATCCACTCGTCGGGATCGACCTCGATGACGGTCGTGACCCCGACAGCGGTGCTATCGACGAGGCTGCGAGCGACATCATCGAGCGCTTCGATTCCTACACGGAATGCTCGCCCTCTGGGACTGGGTTCCACGTACTCGTTACAGGGACGCTCCCGGACGGACGGAATCGTCGTGGGGCCATCGAGATGTACGACAGCGCTCGCTTCTTTACCGTGACCGGTGAACACGTCGATGGAAGACCCCAGAGCATCGCGCGTCGGCAGGATGCCCTCACAGCGATTCACCGTGAGTACGTCCAAGAGACGGACACGAATTCGACAGGTGGTGACGATACCAGTGGCGAAGCGGCCGGGCGAACGAACAAAGCACCGAGGACAGATGTCACTCTCACCGATGACGACCTCCTCGAGAAAGCCCGAGCCGCTTCGAACGGTGAGAAGTTCGACCAGCTCTGGAACGGGACGGTAGCCGGATACAACAGTCACTCGGAAGCAGACATGGCGCTGTGCTGTTTGCTGGCGTTCTGGACCGGTGGCGACCACGCGTGGATCAACCAGCTGTTCCGGCAGTCAGGGTTGCTGCGAGAGAAGTGGGACGAGATCCACTACGCAGATGGGTCGACGTACGGTGAGAAAACCATCGAACGGGCAGTCGCAACCACCTCGGAATTCTACGACCCGGAGTTCAGTAATGAGGCCACGCAGCCGTCGTCTGCAACTGGTGGCTCGTCTACCGGAACCAACCATGACGATACGGAGCGGAGTACTGCATACCGCAAGGAGCGCAACCGGTTGCTGGCAGACCGCGTCGACGACCTCGAAGCGACGCTCGAACAGAAAGCTGAACGGATCGAGACGCTTGAAGCCGAACTCGAGCGGCTCAAGCACAACACAGATCCTGACCAGCAGTTGGACGCTGGCCACAATCGCCACGCGACTGATTCGGACGAGTGTGACGAACCGCCAGCGACAGCGTCCATGTGGAATCGAGCAAAGCGATTGTTCCGAGACGATTCCGAGTAGTTCACGAGGACCGTCAGCATCCTTGTGACGGTTCGTCGCCTGCTTGCTATCAGCTACGAGTCCCTGTTTCGTGGTCTTAACCAACAGAACGTCGTTGAAAGTAGTATCTGTTGGTTAACTCTCATCGGCGAGGACAATCATTGACTACGAGCGCGAATACGACTCGGCAACCCTAACCGGCGTCATCGCAGTCACAGAGACGAGCGACGACCGGACCAGCGACGATGTCTATGCGGACTTCACCGACTGGGCGACCGCTCGCTAGGAGCGTGAACATTCTGAGCGGGCTCGCCGACAGTGTGACGGGGTCGAGTACTTACGCGTTGTCGATCGACGAACACTGACAGAACCGCTCGAGTTGTGGATCGAACGTGACGATATGCTTGTGAACCGTTGTGGCGACTCGCCGCATCGCACGAGCCTGTTCCTTCGTCGTGACGGTCGTCCCGTAGTAGTGTTCCGTCCGGCGTGCATCGTACAGCGTTTTGAGCGACTCGATCGTGCTGTCTTCCAAGGGGACCTGTCCCTTCGCGAACTCGTAGGGTGATGTATGATCCCGTAACTCCCTCGCGTCAGTCCCAGTCATCGCTAGCAGGTATCCCTGGAGCGTGTGCTCGATGACGATGAACGAGTGTTCGAGAATCGCCCCGTAGTACTCGCCCAGTTCATCGATTCTGTTCGTCAGCTCGATCAACCGGCAGGCTTTCTGGATTTGGACCTCCCCATCGCTGGCATCGGGACCGGGGTTCAGTGTGGGCTCGAACGTCGGTTGCCCATGTGCGTGGCCAAACGCGTCTTCGGCTGCCGAAATCTCCTCGAGCAAGTGCGTTGGGTCACTCATGATCGAGAACTTCCTGCTTGACGCGGTCGAGCGTCTCTGAGGACAGCAGGGTGATTCCCGTCCCGAACAGCCGCTCCGTGTCGACTCGTTCCAGTTGATTGATGATCGATTGGGGCGTCTCGACGAGGATCTCGAACGAATATCGGTGTGCGGAGGCCCAGTCCTGGTCGTCCGCTTCGAGGGTCTCTTTCAGGTCGGCCCAGCCGCTTTCGAAATCGGCGTTCACTGCGTCTACGACCGCAATGGTTGGCGGAATCTGGAGTCTCTCGAGGCGTTTGGCGAGTTTGTTCGCGTGGTGTCGTTGCTGCATATGATCGCCACCGACGAGGACCCAGAGGTCGATATCCGATTGGCGGTCGGCCTCCCCTCGGGCAACGCTCCCGAACAGGATGATACCCAGGACGTCGTCGAGTTCGTCTTCCAGATAGTGGTACGCGACGCGCACGGGCGTCTGGAAGTTCGTTTGTGGGATGCTACGAATCGGGTCGTCCGGGTTGTCGAGTCGCTCCCTGTTGATGTGGACCCGCCGCGCATTGCCCTTGTGAAACGTCTCGACAAGCTCATTCGCCTCAAGGACGTCGACAGCTTCGCGGGTCGCCCGCTCGCTGAGGGGAACGACCTTCGAGAGTTGTCGAAGTGAGACGTTGATACTGGGATTGTCGCTGAGGAAGTTGAGGATGTATGTCGTGGCACCGTGCTTAAACAGGTCGGCATCTCGAACAGGGAGCGCGAGTTCGATCGACATTCCCCGATCCGAGTCGGGGGGGTCACCTGGGGCTTCTGTTGAACTGTGATTCTGCATACGGCATTGCAGCACACCAAACTATTTATACTTTATATTTAGTTGGTCGGGAGACTGAGCCCGGATACTACGACTCATGTTCGAGACAGCCCAGAGGTCAAGATAATAGCACCTCGCGCATCGGTCGTCCCTCGTACTTGACCATGAGGGAGCAGTCGGTTGGGCCGAGCATACCGAGACGCGAGACTGCGATGAGGTTAAGACCCGTTAACCTCATGTGCTCGCGGTTCGTTGCCGCACGTATGGCCGACGGCTCATCCGCATCGGCGTCGGGTGCCGACGATGGGGACGCCATCGACGCCCTCACGGCCGACCTCTTCGGCGAGCCCGCGCTCCTCGACCTCGATGCACATCTGGAGTTGTTCGAGGAGGTGGCCGCACGCCCCCGGTTCGGCGTGCTGTACGCCCTCCAGCAGGAAGAGCGACTGAGCGCGAAAGAACTCGGCGAGCGCCTCGGTCGGAGTGAAAACGGGCTGCACTATCACCTCGATCGGTTGGTCGACGCCGGGCTCGTGGCCAACCGTCGCGAATCGGTCCCCGACCGAGACGGGTTGTACTCGTATTACGAACTGACTGGGCTCGGTGCGGACCTCGTCGACGCAGTGACGGCGTTTATCGGTTCCGAGAAGACCGCACTCGAGGAGTACTGACACCCACGCACGGCGACCACGACTGCACACCTGGTCAATGACATCCAGCACTGATTCCTCGACCGAGGTCGGCGAGGAGGTCCGTCGACTCTACGAGCGGTAGGCGGCCGAGACCGACGAGGAACGTCGTGACATCGCCCTCGAAATGGGGACACTCGACGGTCGCCGTCACACCGATATCTGCACAGCGCTCGAAGACGAGTAACGCGGGGTAGATTTCTGCAGGAAGAATCGGAGACGTTTTTCGCCCAATGTCTTCGTAATCGGCAACGCTGCTTTCCGATAGGACACTGGCGCTACTCGGAGTGATAGTCTCCGTCGTCACTGGCCACTGTTCACTCAGGAGTTCCAATCTCGCTGGACACAATATTTCAGGCCACTCTATCTGCTAGGCACCCCCGCCTATGCCCCGTCAGACGGAGGTTTGGAGAGTAGTGAATATTCTTAACAGATGATTCGGACAGGAGTGGCTGATCTTAGACCTTCTGCTGATCGAGCGAGTTGTATCACAACTCGCTTACTCTGACCGCACAGCCCCCTGTTTCGACTCCAATCCGGGAGCACTCACCGCAAAGACTAGACGGGTTGCCCTGCAAACCCGTGTATGGTTCGCGTCGACGACTCGGGCGGTGTGACGAAGTGCTGGCCTAACCGTGACGAACTCGCCGGGCTTGACGCCGCCGCTGCTCGGGCCGACTGGAAACGAGAGATCGCAATCATGCTGATGGGCCGGTGTGGATTCCGCGCCGACGAGGTGAACTACCCCGGCGATGCTGAACTCCGGTGGTCGGAGAAAGGCGGGTGCTGGTTCGTCGAGATTCGAGGGAAGAACACCCGTGGGGGCGAGCCGAAGCTATGCGACGCCTGGATGCCCGAAGACGTCGAGGCGAATGTCCGCCGATTCTCACGCGAGCGGGGCCGCGGGACGGGAGAGTCATGGGTCGATGCCTCAAAGTCGAGTGTCCGCCGGTGGGTAAAAGAAGCCGCTGCGGAGGTGGCCGAGGACGCCGAGCAGTCCGAACGGTGGCTACAGGTGTCGAGCCACGATCTCCGGCGCTCGTGGGCGACATACCACCTAGTCGAGCGGCAGGTGGACGTGCGGACGATGATGTCCATTGGTGGGTGGAGCGACTACTCGACTATCGAACCGTACCTCGCAGAGCCGACAGAAGGGAGAATCGGCGAGGCGATGTCCCTCGCCTGACCGGGGCCGCTACACTACGTTCGAGGGCGTCGCGACTCGAACGTCAGCGTCGACCCGATTCTCGACGAACTCTTCGGCTACCGGAACGGTCGACGAAGGGACCACCAGGACGGCGGTGTAGTTCCGCTTGGAGGCGAACGCTTCGAGCTGCTCGCTGGCGTGGGTGTCCAGCGAGTCCCTCGTCTCTATCTCGATGGCCAGAAACCGAGGGAAGTCGCGGACCGTGATGTCGGGCCGGTACCTCTCGATTGTATCGGGCTGCCCGTTGCCGACCCCGGACTCATGGTCAACGTGGAGCGTTGCCTCCGGGGCTTCTCTCTCGATACTCTTTGCCGTCTTCCGGACGACGCGGTCGTGCTTTGAGGTAGTCAGATGGTCGTGGATCGAGACGGCACCAACGAGACCCACGAGGGCCGCGAGCGCTTTCCCGGAACTCATGCAGCACCACCTCGAATCGGAGTCCCGGCCGCTTTGTGGGTCAGCCGGTACCGGAGCGCGCCGTTCCGGAAGCCTATCTGGTCGTAGCCTTCCCCTTTCTCGACCTCGTCGGAGTCCTTGATCGCCCCGACGACCTTGTCGAGTTTATTCATCCGCTCGGCCTCCTCACCGGAGGCCATCGCATCCTCCAAGTTCTCTGGCGAGACGTCGAGGGCCTGCGACGCGACACCGCGTAGCGTCGACTCGTCCGCGCCCCCGTCTGCAAGCGGGGCTGCTTCTCGCTCGGCCTCGCGTGCGTGCAGGTCTTCGAGGAACCGTTCTCGCTCCTCGTCGACGTGTGCGCCAAGGTCCACGTCCTCACCCATGGGGTACTCGCCGGTCCGCTCTTTCAGGATGAAGGTAGACGGACCGGAGGGTTCGAGTTCCTCGACAACTCCCACCGCTTCGAGGTTGTCGAGGACCGTCTCGACCGTGTGGTCGAGTTCATCGCCGAGTTCCTCGTCCACTTCGGACCGTCGGACCGTCTCCTCGCTGGCCGCGGTCAACCCCTGTCGAGCGAACCATTCCGCCGTTCGGATTTGGTCCGCAACACTTGGTTGGCCGCTATTCACCGATCGTATCTGCTCTTGTATCGTGTCGAAACTCACGTGCTGACTATCGCAGCAGCTCGACTCGCCCAGTAGAGTAACGCTTAATCCACTCCAGCAAGAATCATGGGTTGCAATCGCCTTGCTGTCAGGGTGGACCGCTGCCGGGGAACCCATACTCGTGTGGGGGACCCGGAGCCTGCTCTAACAGGCTCGGTCCCCCTTGTTCAGTTCGTACCTGACTTATTAGCGGGTAGTAACACGTCCGGACTTAAAAATATCTAGGGTGCGTACCACCCCATTGTCTGGATTCAATCATGAGTCTGACTCAGGTCATATCGTAATACGATATGACGCCAAGATGCTAGTCCAGCCTACTCTAGAAGATATTGGGCTACACGAACTGTGTCACAATTCGGGTTTTCTATCCGAATTCTATCACACCGTTGAATCGGGTCTATTAATAGATACGTTACCGGGGTGAAAGTGGTTCGACAAGGGCACTAATTCCCAGACATAGCGTGGATTCCGAGTGGAAAAGAAGGGGGGTTGGGGTGATGATTTTCAGCCCTCGTGGGCGACGTACTCGGCAGAGTTGGCACTCTCAAAATAGCACTTCCTATTCAAGCAGTCATCCTTCCATCCACGACGGTTCGTGCGCCGTATCAAAGTGCCTCAGCATTCCCTCAGTCGGGGTTTCATCTGACGCTATCTCAACAATCGTACCGCAAATCATACACTCGTACGTTATTTTCTTATCTTCGGACGGGTCTGATGCTCCGCGTCAAGATCGCCTTCCAGATACCGCTCCCTGCCCTCGTAATCTCATACATCTGGTAGTCCCCCATCAACGGAGCCACCAATCCTGCTTGCGCTAGCATCCGACACCGTTCTCGAATCCGCCGCTCAATAGCGTCGAACCGCATTACGGAGGCCATCAGATTAGGACCTGACAGCGGCTCCTCCTCGACAAACTCTAGGATACGCTCGTCAAGCGTACACATCCAGCCCGCGGGCAATCGATCGCTCAATGTCTCGCGGCCCCCACTACGCACCTCATCCTCAGGGTGCTTACAGGGCCAGGGGATGGCCGAGGTAACCCTGTCTGTTCTGAGTCCTCCAAGGTTGCGACAGGATCACTGAGCGTCAAATCCGATTGAGCAGGTGGTTGGGATGGCTCGCCCCGCTCGCCGCTGCCGCCCTCCGCGTGCTCACGGCTCCTCCCGGTCGCCGTTCGCTATCGAGGCGCTCCCTGCAGTCGCGCCTCGCTTCGCTCGCGACCGACCATTCCGGGCATGCAGCGGCTCCCGATAGTCGCCGCTGTTCCGGGCTGAAGTGGATGTGCCCTCGCGCCAGCGGGTATCCGTCGGGGGTTCGCGTGGCTCACCCCCCACGCATACTCCGCTGGCCGCTCGCTCCGGGCGGGTCGGACGCGCGGGGCTGGTTGGTTCATCGTCCGACGGCGCTCTCGCTCGCGCCCCATGGGCGCTCGCGACGGCGCGAGCGAGAGCGCGCACGTGACTGGTCGTCTTCGTGTGAAAAGCCGCGATGTAGTAGCATCGCGGCGGTCGGGCGCTGTGTGAGCGCCGTCGGACAGACAGCAATGTCGAGTACTAACGGTACGAGTGAAGTAGTTTCGGTCGATGAACAGGGCTTCGAACAGACGAACGCAGGTGCGGTCGACGAGGAGGGCTTCGAAGTCGTCGAGGAGACCCCGGAGTTCCGGGCGAGCGTCGATCAGGAAGTGCAGGCGAAGGTGGACGCCAACCACCCCGACGGGCGGGTCGAAGACGGCCCGGATCACATGGTCGGGAAGACCCTCGCACAGGAAGAGCGCATCAAGGCGCGAGAGGCAGAGTTGGCGCACATCAGTCAACAGGCGACGCTGAGCGAGCAGGAGGGACGGGCGGAGCGAACGCGCGAGGTCGTGACCGAGCAATGTGGGCGGGAGGACGAAGCGGAGCCGGACGTGGCGCCCCAGGCGGTGCTGACAAAGGAGGAACTGGCCGAGGTGAATCGGCAGGCAGCCCGGATCAACGAGCGGGTCGATGGCGGCTGGTCGCGAGCAGTCGTCGCACAGGAACTGGCCAAGCGGGCCGTTGGTCGAGAGAACCTGACGGAGGCAGTGTTTGAGGTGCTGGACGAGCAGCGAGCAGTCCCAGGGACGGTCGTGCCGATCGCTGAAGTGCCAGACGTGCCGGTCGGCGAGGTGACCGTCGAGGGCGTCGTGACGGAACTCTGGGCGTCGTCGTCCCCCCGAATCCAGCAAGTGGGACTGATCGAAGACGAGAGCGGGCGAACGAAGTTCACCGTCTGGGAGCGCTCGAACCAGACCATCGTCCGTGAGGGCGAGACGATCAGGTTCCGGGCGGCAGCGAAAAACTGGTACCAAGGGCGGTGTTCGCTCGCGCTGACCGGCTGGTCGGCCATCGAGTTCCCCAAGCGCGGGCGGTGGTGGGACCAGTAGATGGGGCGTGGGCGGTTCTTTTTTGTTGGGTGCCGGACCGACCCGAACCCCGCCGCCCCACCCTCCGCTCCCGGCCTCCCTCCGGTCGGCCGGCAGCCACAACCGGAGTCACAGCTTTGGGAGTGGTGTGCCCAGAAACAGGACCGCTGTCGCGACGCAGTCTGTTTATTTGCCCCCTGGAAGGGCGGAGGACGGACGATGGATTTACAAACTCATCTCACCGAAGACTGTGAAGCAGACCCGTTCGCTTGAGTCCTGTTCAGCCTATACAGACTAGTCGTCCAGGTCTAGTCCTGCTGTAGGCTTCTCTTCGCCCGCGAACGTCTCCAGCAAGTACAGCACGCTGAACCCGAGGTTCTCATGGATCCAGTCCTGATTCGAGTAGATGTCCGTGAAGTCGCCGGTCACGAAGTGGCTGATACCGATTTCCTCCTTCAGGAACACGGCGTCACAGATCAACGCGATATCCGCGTTGTTCTTCATGTGGATTGGCCACTCCTTCAACCGCTTCTCGACGTCGGGATACTCGCGGTCCCGCATCGGTTCCAGATAGACACGGGCCTCGATCTGGTCCTTGTGCTTAATTGACCGCTCCATTAAGACGTCCTTCAGCTTCCGAGCAGCCTCCCGAGCTGTCCGCCGAGTGAGCTCGCCCTCCTTCTCGAAGTACCACTCAAAGTACTTCTGGAGCCGAGGCCGCACCTCCTTCTCCTCGGACTCCTTCATATCGAACCGCTCGACGTACTCGTCCATCACCGTCTCAATATCGAGCTCGTCGTCACTGTAGGTTTGCAGCATCTTCCCGAACTGCCTCAGCTTCAACCGGAGCTTCGCCCGTTTCTCCCCGTACAGGCCTTCGTCCCGGTCTAACCGGATGTCGGCGGAACGCCGACTGTTGTCCCCGGTACTGGAGCAGTACTCGTAGACGGCGTTCTTCCCGGTGTAAATCGTGTTGTCGGTGTCGAACAATCGTTTGGCGTCAGGGTACCACCGGTCATTGATGAAGGTGAGTCCGAGCAGGCAGTTGGTGTCTACGAAGTACCGGGTCATGGAGGGGGTGGTTAGGGGGCGGGTGAGAGACCGAGGAGGGCGATTGCAACCCCGTCAGCGGCTTCGGACACTACTTGGTTCTCTTCTAGGTCTGTGTGTAGCCGGGAGCGTTCTCGCTCTATCAGTTCGAGTTCCTTCCGGATATCCTCTTGTCGACCTTCAAGGTCCTGCGTGTCTAGTTCCTCGGCGATCTCTTCGGGGGTCAACCCGGTGTTTTCGCGTTGGGCGAGGTCGATGCAGAAGATGGTCCAGAACAATTCAGAGACCTTCAGGGCCTTCTGCGGCCGGTACTCTTCGGCATCAAGTTCAGCACTTACGACCGAGTACCAGAGATCTAGGTCCTGCACCAGCCACGGGTAGTCGTCGACCGGGAAGGTATCGATGATATCGAAGACCGTGTTGATGACTGCTTCCCTGCTGGAGTCTACTTCGGGGTAATCTGGTTTATCGTCGATAGCGTCACTGAGCTGTTTGTCGAGTCGTCGGTAGTGGCGTTGGACGTCGTAAGGCGCGTCCTCGTACATGTCATCGGTCAACCCCTCCGTATTTTGTTCGTATAGACGGTTGAGTGCTCGGGAGAGTGCGAGTCGAGCCTTTGTCTCTTCCTCCCTGGGGAGGCTGACCTGAGAAGCTGAAAGGCTACAACGGACTTCTCGGCTATCGTCACTCCAGTCTACCGTGACCGGGGATCCACCGGTCTTCGCCATGGTTCCGAACTTGTACCAGAAGTGCTGGATATCCGTGTCCAATCCGACATCGTTGAGTTCCTTGTCTGCGAAGTAGAGCAGTTTATAGAAGGTTTTAGGGCGTAACGGGTTCGAGTAGAATCTCTCGTCCAAGAGAAGGGCCGTTACCTCCCCTACGCTCAGTGTAGAGGTCATGCTTATTCGAGGCTAACAGCACCACCTCTAATTACTGTATTGAAAACAGTGAATCTGAATCAGGTACCCCCAATACCGTGGCCAGGCATCCAATTCTCGGCCTGAGTCCGGGACCGTTCACTGCGACGAAACGATTTAGGTACTCCATTGTGAGGTTCGGCATAACGTGGCGCTCACCAACCTCCTAGGCGAACGCGAGGCCCTCGCTAAAAACTCGGAGATCTACGGTGACAAGGTCCAGGAGTACATGGAGGCGATGGGATATTACATCACGGAAACATCGCCCACCCATGGCGGGCTTGTCGACCAGAAATACGAACTCCCAGAGATCAGGGGTGACCGAGAGGTCTGGGTCGAGCTCAAGTGGACAAACCAGCGCCGTCACGGGAAGAAATTCCTCGAGGAAATGGGGAAGTACTTCCTCCACTACATGGACCGGTCTCCTGAGAAACGGTTCGACGTGGCCATCTTCGGGCGGAACCTCGAGAACTTCAAAGAGTGGCGGAAGATCTTCGACGTCACCAAGCGGACCGACGAGGCAATCCAGGAGTTCTACGACCGGGTCTGCGAGAACGACAAACTCTCGGACGACCATCGAAGGAAGATTAAGAGCTATTCGATGGACGATTTCGAGGAGTTCCTGAGTGACACCCACGTCTACCAGGCCGACTACGACTCGCTCTTGATGAAGATCGAGGAGTTCGAGAAAGACGACCGATTCAAACCCGACTTCTTCCAGCGCGAAGCCGAACCCTTTACCGACAGGTCAGAGCTGACCACCAACCTCGTCGAGATAACAGAGTACCCTGAAACTCTGTACATCGGAGACCAGGTGGAGGGCGCGACACAAGAGGTAGCATTCAAGCTACGCCCATTCACGGTACCGACGTGGTTCAAGTCGAACAAGGTGTATAGCCTGTTGCCGCCGGAGGAAATTCCGAGAGCGGTCAAACAGTTCATTGATCCGGACACGGTCGAGGTGACCGGGTTCCGGTCGTGGGTAGAAGCCGACCAAGGGAACGCCGATATTGGGAAACGGCTGATCCGGGCCGTTGTCCTCTCCAAGGGTGAAGACCGTGGCTGCATCGCGATAAACTACCGTAGCGACTACCACCTCTACTTCCCACACGAAGACCCCGAAGCGGAGGTCCGGAAAGAAGAGGGGCGGCAGGTCACAAAACACTATGATGAGGCCGAATCACCCTTCTTCCGCCACCACTCACTCCGTATCGGCATCCTCGAATACTCGGGACAGTACTTCCTCACCCTGAAACCGGCTATCCTGTTCACCACCAACGGGAAAGAAAACCGGATCACCGGGGAACAAGCCAAACCGTTACACGACAGGTTCAGCCCCAGCCGACACGGGAACAACCGGAAAACACGGAGCCGGATCAACCACTGGTGGAAAATCCTGGACTACGGCGACCCCAAACAGGACAATCTGGACATCGGGACAGACCCCGTGATGCTCGAAGTCAACAAAAGGCCGCCCAAAGACACCGACGAACGGGACGGCACCATGCAGAACAAGTGGATAGGAGATTTCCAATGAACGAGTTCACCGCCGAAGTCCTCGACGAACCCGGCTTGATGTTCGCCGACGGCGAGGAATCCATCGACCCCCGAGTCGGATTGATGAAATACGGACCAAGAACTCCATCCGGCAAATCCGAACACCAGGTAATCAACATCGGGTACATCGGGTCTGGCCGGTCTCTCGGCGGCCTCGAGAAACTGTTCAAGGACATGGAGCTGGCGATTACCGCCGACGAGGACAAGTCGAAGCGGTGGAAACCACCGTTCCCCGGCCTCGGCGAACGGTCGCCGCTGAACTTCACGTTCAACACGCAGAAGCGGTGGCGGCAGACGATCACTCGAGGCGAGATCCGGGACCTGAAACAGATCCGCAGCCGGAAAGATCGGTTGGAAGAAGCGGTTGAGATCATCAAGATCAACCTTGAAGTCCTGTACGCCAAGGAAACGCCGCCTGACGTCGTGTTCATCGCGATTCCAGAAGCGATGTGGGACGCATGCACTCCATCCCACCAAGACCATGCCCGGATGCAGTCAGAGACCAGCGACTTCCACAACCGGATTAAGCTGCTAGGGATGGAAGTCGGGTTGCCGACGCAGCTGATGCAGCCGAAGACCCTCCGCGGTGAGGGCGTCCAGGACAAGTCCGAGATCGCATGGAACATCGCGGTCGGAACACTGTACAAGGCGCAACGCGGCCATCCTTGGAAACTAACCGAGCTGGAGGACGGAACGTGCTTCGCCGGGATATCCTTCTACAAAGAGCGAGGCGGAGACCAATCCCGGACACGGACAGCTATGGCCCAAGTCTTCCTGGAGACAGGGGAGAACTTCATCCTTCGAGGCGACCCCGTCGAAGGAGAGAAGCACGGCCCAGGGAACAACCACCTCGCAGAAGACGACGCCAAGCAACTGGTAAAGAAGATTCTCAGGCACTACCGTAGCCACAAAAAGACTGAGCCGCGACGACTGGTGCTTCACAAGCGGTCGGAGTTCTGGGAAGAGGAGCGAGAGGGCTTCATCAAAGGTGCCGGGAACATCGAGTTGATGGACTTCGTTACGGTCCGAGAGCGGCACCCAGTCCGGGCCTTGAGTTCCGGGATCTATCCGGCGCTTCGAGGCACGATGGTCTCCGCACCGAACAACGAGGAGCACTACCTGTACACGAAGGGGTACATCCCGGCCTTGTCGACGTATCCGGCCTCGAACATCCCGGAGCCGATCGTGGTCAAGCCGGATCCAGAGGTCAGTGACTCATCGCCACAGAAGCTGTGCCGAGAAATGCTGGCGTTCACGAAACTAGACTGGAACACTTCGGATTTCTGCACGAAGCTTCCGGTTACAATCGGAATCTCAGATGCCGTTGGGAACATTCTGGCTGAAGCTGAAGCTCAAAACACCAGTCTGGACATCCATTACTACCATTATATGTAGAACATCAGCTAGATTGTGCTCTAGTTGACTGGAGTACCGATGCCATCCGTTTCTATCGGCCCCTCAATGGGTGAGGGGCCCGCTGTACTGGCGGGTCCCTGAATACGGTGAGAACGATGGCAACCAGAGACATCTACGAAACTGGCTTCGACGAGGACGTCCGAGTTGAGTCAAGCGCGAACCAATGTCCCGAATGCGACGGCCGGGTCACCACGAGCGCGGTCGAAACGGTCTGTGAGGACTGTGGGCTAATCATCGACGAACAGCCAATCGACCACGGCCCCGAGTGGCGTGCCTACGACCAAGAGGAGTGCGAACGCACGGGTGCCCCACTCACGGCAGCACGCCACGACCGGGGCCTGTCGACGGAGATCGGCCGGAACGTCGACGCGAGTGGCAGTGACCTCTCGGGGCGAAAGCGACGACAGCTGGGTCGACTTCGACGGGAGCACCGACGCGGGAAGTTCCGGTCGACCGCCGAGCGGAATCTCGCACACGGACTGGGTGAGGTTCGACGCATCGCCGGGGCACTCGGCCTCGCCAAAACGATTCGCGACCAGGCGTGCCAACTCTTCCGGAGCGCGCAGTCAGAGGGACTGCTACCCGGGCGGTCAATCGAGGCGATGGCCGCGGCGAGTGTCCACGGCGCCTGTCGGTGCAACGGCTGTTCGCGAACACTCGACGACGTCGTGATTCCTGCGCGAGTCGACGAGACGAGCGTGCGCAGCGCCTACAAGACGCTCAACCGAGAACTCGGTCTTCCGGCGAAGCCCGTGACCCCGAGCGCGTTCGTTCCCCGACTCGCGTCAGCACTCGACGTTTCGAACGAGGTGCGACACCAGGCGCGACGGCTCGCAGAACAGGTGGAGTCGGCGGGCGTAGTGACGGGCGCCAGTCCCTCCGGCGTCGCTGCGGCCTGTCTCTACGACGCGCTCCGTGACCACGAACGAGGCGTGACGCAGGCAGCGGTCGCCGAGGCTGCGAACGTCACGGCGGTCACGGTACGAATCCACTGGAAGACGCTCCAGGAAGTCGCCCACTGACCTGCTCAATTAGAGACGGTGCACTCAGTATCAGGGGTGGGAGGGAGGCGAGCGTTTATCCGTGAAGCTAGGACCAAGGCGTCGTAGAGTAGCCAATGACCGGACGTCACTATGACTTCGAGGAGTTCGCACCGCTGGGTGAAGTGACCGATTGTTCTGATACTGACCGTCCCACGAAACGTGGTCGGCAGTCGAGTCGGTCGGCTGCTACTCGTGCGCCCACCGACTATCCAGCGAACATGAGCGATGCAGCGCCCGAGTGTCGGTCGTGTGGCGCGTCAGTTCCGTCGGGTCAGACGAAATGCCGGTTCTGTCTGTCGAACCACATCGATCCATCGAACAGTCGAGCCTCGTCAACGACGGAGTGGAGGCTACTCCACGCCGTTCACTTCCTCGTCGAAGCGTCATCGGCCGACAGCGCACTCGCGAAGGGGGCGGCTGCAGCGGAACTCCTTGCCGATGGAGACGCAGATGCCGTAGTTGGTGACTGCCGACTCGTCGACGCGTTCGACGAACCGCCAGCACTACAACTAACCGACCAGTGGCCCGCCCTCCCCGCAGCAGTTCGCGTGAGGACAGCACTCGGTGAGCGCGTCCTCGACCATGCTTGTGACCGGACGGTATGGCGTGATTCTGCTCACTCGAGCGCCGCCCGCTCCCACGCGACGTATCTCTACGATGAGGGTGGCAGACCGATTCGTGACAAGCGTCGACTCGACGATCGTCTCGAGGAGGCGAGCGACGACTGGCTCGTGCCCGCGATCGCGCTTCAGCGAGATGCTGAGGACGTGAACGACCAGCCCAGTGATTACCAGTCGCTGGTGACACGGACGCTCGACTGTCGGGAGTGCGCACGGTCAACCGACCACCGATTCTGCAGTATCGAGGAGCTCCCGAACGAGCACTGGAGTGGCCAGCCAGTCTGGGGATGTCAGCGATGCGGGACGCACCGTTACGGCCCACATCCAAGCGACGAGCGGTAGCGAGCCGTGGGTGGTCATCGTGTCTAACAAGGTGTTATATGGACGTAGTCGCTACAGGCGCGTATCTGGCGCTGTTATGTCTCGCAATCCACCGACGCCACTCGGCCCGACCGCTTCGGAGGCCCTCGAAGAACTCAGCGACCCCCTCGAAGATAACGATGGCCTGACGCTAGACGAAGCGACGCAGATACTCGCTGACGGCGACCTCGATGCTGTCGGAGCACAGGATACGATCGAGCAGCTCCGACTGCGCGGCTACATCTATGAGGTTGAGGGGCAACTCTTCTTGACACCGACGCGGTGAGCCGCCTCCGGTGCTTCTGTAAGGAGCCTCGTCGCAGAGCGCTTCGTGACGTGGGTGAGCGCTTCAACCCGTTTACGGTGCTTCTGTAAGCCTGATTCATAGTTGTGGATTAGTGGTCCACTCGTCAGTTCTGCTGGTAGGCGCCGTCTGCGTGTCTTTCAGTCATCGGTGGTTCCCACACAGTAGTTCTCCGTCTGTTTGTTCCCATACCGGTGTTACTCGGTGGTGCCGCCGAGCAGTCGGTCGCGTTCGGCCTTCGGAACCATCGTCCGTTCCTCTCCGCACATTTCGCATTTCCGGGTTATCACGCGTCGGATGTCGCCGACGACGGCTGTTTCGAACGTAAACCACTCGTGGTCAGGAAATTCGTTATCGCCGGGGCATTTCGCATTGTTCGGTATCCCCTCGTGTTCGGAGGGGTCGAGCGTCAGCGGTCGGTTGGGGTACTTCGCCATACCCGTCGTACCGTCGGGGTATCGATATGTCTTTCCGACGATTCCATTCGGGTTAATGGAACTCGCGTTCTGTTCGCGCGCTGTGCGTCACTACATATTGATGAAACTGTCATCCCCAAGTACTCCGAGCGTCAGGTATGTGGATCGAATCTATCCCATATGCACAGCATCTGGATGTCTTCGGATTGATCGTAATCGGTCTGCTCGTTGAGAGGCACTACATCAGTCGCCCATCGATCTTCGCGAACACAATCGCGCTCAACGTCCACTTCTATCAAAATCCGATCTTTGAGCCGCTACTCGTCTGGTATGCAAATATTGGACTCGTGTTCGGGGCGATCGCTATGTTGACATACCTAATGGATGAGCGGCTCCCATCCTCCTACTACGAGCTCGCAATGCTGGTCTACTCATCAATTCCTGCTGCCCTAGTCATATTCTTGACGCTATAATGCGTCTGTGGGGCATTGCTCTCTCACGGAGCGATAACTACCCATACTGCCGCTAACCCTCCGTAGACGAATAGTAAGACGATAGCGAGGGCGATAATTGCGATGACGGCAGTTCGATAGTCGGTTTGCGCGCGGTATGGTAGTAGATATTAAGGGTTCGATTGCGAGATATTATCTTCTCAAGCTAATATTGTTGCCATCTCACTCTGCGAGTTTGTACCGCCCGTCGACCTCGACGAGCAGCCCCTCCTCGACGGCCGTCACGATCGCATCGCGGACCTCCGCCGGTGAGACGACCGTCTGTGACGGCCCGGGGTCGCTGCGGTCTACACGGATGAGCGTCTGGACGATGACGTGTTCGGCGACGGTCTCGGGTTGGTTTGGGGTACTATTGGCGGCGACGACGCCGGCGACGCGTTGGGGGAGCGCCTCGCCCTCACCGGGAGCGATGGTAGGCATGTCTCATTGATACTACCCTAGTGGCAAAGGTCTGCCCACTGCGAGAGTTCCACGAACAACAATACTGATAGACGAAACAACTATTGAGTGGTGATTGCTGCTGCTGTATGGGGAAAGACCCGCGTGACACTACAATTGGCCCCTGCTGGCTTCTCGATTCCACACTTCCCGCGACAGATTCTTCCCGGTTAGTCGCCTCACCCAGCCCGGTACCAAGATAAGATTACTATTCCGTTCCTAGTGGAGTACCGGGTTTATCACGAATGACATTATACAGCGTATAACGGAGGTGAGAATATGGACACCAGAACAGCACAGACCCGAACGGAAATCGACTTTCTGCCGCCTTTTGGGCAGCCGGAAGTCGTCACGACGGGCGATCGTGCCGTTGATGTCGCATTGGGAGCTGCGGCAATCGGAGGTGCCGTCGTGTTGCTATCAGACGACTGACCTGCACCTGTAGGGTCAGTAGAATCCAACTTTTCGCCGATAACCAAAAAGGTGGCACTCTGAGTAAGTGGGTGTTCGGATCCTATTGGGCTATCAATGCATCATCTGCGTTGAGTAGTGTCTGACGCGCGTCGTTCGGTGAGATGACATTACCGAAACATCTAGATAGGTGGCAGTGCAAGATGGTTCCATGAGCGCCATTGAATCGCCACCACACATAGTCGACCAGGATGTATCTCTGAACATCGATATTCCGGAAGTCCGTGAATACGAGTCGGAAGCCGATGCTGACCTTGACCGAGAGCTCCTGGATACAATCGAAGCGGCACGTAAGGCTGGCAACGACTACCTCGCGAAACTGCTGACGTTCGAGCTGGGTTCGCACTACTGGGAAAATCGATAGCCCAGACGCCCTTTCGGACATGTCGTTTACTCACTAGATGTTTATATGCTGGTAGTTCATCGAACGTCGTATGGACGACGATAAAGCCCGCGAACGCGTGCTTGAAATCCTCCAAAATCGTGTCGGCAAGGACAACGCAATCACTTCCCGCGAGATCAACGAAGAGATTCAAGCCGATAATATTGGCTCGTTTCCCAGTACTCGGGCAATCATCACGGACATCATCAAAGAGGAGCGGGTGCCAATTCTCGCAAACACGAACGGCTACTACGTTGCCGAAACCGAAGGCGAGATTGAAGAGTACCTCGAAACACTCGAAAACCGTGTGATGGGAATCACTGAGCGCCGGTACGCAGTCAAGCGCGCTGCCAAGCTCTGGGAAGACGATATTGAAGGCAACGACGATTCTGACGTGCTCTGACGATAGGGGGTTACAAGCGCCGAATACTCGTTCTATCGTCAGTTGTTACAGTAGGACCGTAGATAAGGTAAGCCAGAGTGCAAACGGCCCGCTCGGTTACTCAAGTGCCATTACAGCAAAATCATCGAATAGCTCCGACTGAAAGGCTATCTCTATCAGGTCGACGATCAGCTGTTCCTCACCCCGAACAACTAGTGCTATACTAGCCGCGGTGCCATCCCAAACGGTATCCGTCAGACACTGTGACGTACCCGCATGGATGGTGGGGACATCCGAGAGCATGCAGCCGAGCTCGTCGAACGCGAGACGGCGACAGTGATCGAATCGACGCGCATCGCCGAGCAGCTGACGACCAGCGAGGGGAGCGCACTCGTCATCGCTGTCGAAACCGCCGACGAGACCTACTGGGTCGTCGACGACGGACACGGCACTGCGTGCTATCCCGCCGCCAGCCGCGACTCAGCCGATGCCGTCCTGACCGACCACATGACCATCCAGTCGTGGTGAACGGCGTGCTTGTGACCTGAGCGGTCTACGCCGACGGATCTGCTGAGCTCGTCCTTCTCGACGATGATGAACCCACGTCGAGTAACGAGCGTTCCGGTTCGGATAGTGAATGGGGGCAGGCTCTAGCGGTCACTCTCGGGACCACGCATGGCGATCGGGCGCTGATCGGCCAATAGACCGACAGTCAGCACTATCGGAATTCCCAGTGCGGGGCTGTCAGAGGCACCGTCGTCTGTCGATTCTCCCCGCTTTTCACCGCGTCTGAACCGATAATGTAGACGGACATGCCGCCCCGACCACGCCGTGGTGTCGAATGGCCACTGGCATGATGGAGATGAACTCATTGCCACGGCCGAGAGTGATAGCGACGTCTCGACACAGTATGGACGTCACCGATCTGATTAACCAACAAGAGCGGGGCCTGGTTCCAAACTGTTGGTTAAGAGATTGATAGGCATGAGGCGCTCTTGAGACGTATCGGACTAGGTAGTCGATCAGTCGAATGCCGGTGTGGAGTCACTTCCTGTCTGTCCGCGCCGGCGATGAGCGCCGGCGCAGTGGGCAAAGCGACGTCCGCTGGTCGCCGGCAGTGAGTTGAGTTCCAATGCATATGGTCATCTACGCACTGGTAGCAGCATCGACAGAAGACGACGCACTGGCCGCTGGAACGACGGTCTTCGATGGGCTGGTCGGCGGTGGCGTACACACGAAAGCAGTTTTCGACTACTACGTGACCTTCGACGAGGAAGGGACGACCGTTGCTGGGCAAACACGCTGGGGTGACCTGCCGGTGGCAGCTCCCGTCGACTCCGAGGATGGACAGGCACTTCTCGAGCGTGGCTGGACGGCGACTGAAAAGGCGTTCCAGCGCCATCTCGAGCGAGCGAAGGAGGCACTCGAGGAGTACGATGATGAGGCGATCATGCGCGACCAAGACCTCGTCCGCCATACGTTCCATCAACTCGGTGCCTATCGAGGGTCGTCGATTGCACTGTACGACGAACATGGCAACGGGATTCGCCACCGTGAACAACTCGATCGCCGTCTTGAGGCGAGTGGAGAATGCTGGATTGTCCCTGCCGACGTTCATTACTAATCCGGGGACCGGCTCGGATCGTCTATACGTCTTAACCAACAACTGCTCGTTACTCTGTCGCTCTGTTGGTTAACCGATAGCGGAGTAGGCAGACGAAGGGTTGGCAACCACCGCTAAACACTACTTTCTTTCAGGCCGGTTCAGGGTGACGCAGCTGTTAGACACGTGCCGCGAGTCTAACACTCAGGCAGTTGGTCGGTGCCGCCGAATACTCCATCCCAGATACGCAAATCCAGCGACGACGAAGACGGGGAGAATGATTTCCAACCGACCGAGGAGGAAGGCAGCGGAGAGCAGCCCACCGAGAACGCCAACGACAGTCGCGTGTTCGCGGTCACCTCGTCGTGCGAGGAAAGACACCGCACAAATCACGGCCACACTCACGAGTCCGAAGAACAACTGCCCCTCGATGACTACCGCATACGCCAGCACGAGTATCGAGAGGAGGGCTGTCGCAACGATTGCGCTGTAACGGTCCATATTCTAACTATTTCCTTAGGAGGGTATAGGTCTTCTCGCGGACTGATAGACTCACGCTCTCTGTCTAACATGCGCTATTGATACCGGAGATTCTCAAACACGACCTCGGATGCCAGTTCGTGAATCGCTCGTGACTTCGGTCGGGATATCTCCCATAGCGACGCCGGAACGTGATCAGCCACAGCTTCGTCACCCTGAGTCGCTTCGTACCGCTATGATGGTTTGTGGACCCCACCGGCAGCTGAGTTGATGCTCTCCGGGAGCGTGGGGTGGATATGCATCGTGTCCGCGACATCCTCCGCTGTCGCGCCGAGTTCGATCGCGAGCACCAGTTCGTGAACGATCTCCGCGCCCTGCTCGCCGACGATGTGCGCGCCCAGTAGTTCGTCACTGTCGGCGTCCGTAACGAGCTTGACGAATCCAGCAGTCTCGCCGAGTGCTTTCGGCTTTCCCTGTTCGGCGAGGTCCTGACGGCCGACTCCCACCTCGTAGCCCGCATCACGGGCTTCCCGCTCGGTGAGTCCCACGTGTCCGATCTGCGGGTCGGTGAACACCGCCCACGGGACGACCCGATCCTCCGTGCTGACGTCGTCGCCGTGCGCAAGATGCCGGGAGAGACGGTCCGCGTTGTCCCGGGCCGAGTGAGTGAACATCGGTGGACCACTGACGTCACCGATGGCGTAGACACCCTCCGCCGTCGTTGCGAAACGATCGTCGGTTGCAACGAACCCGTCTTCGTCAGTTTCGATACCAGCTTCGTCGAGTCCGATCTCGTCAGTATTCGGGGTTCGTCCGACTGCCATGAGGACGTCCGAGGCGGTCACGTCGAGCGTGCCATCCGATCCGTTCCCCTCGACGCGAATATCCTCACCCGAGGGGTCGAGTGATTCGACAGCGGTCCCAGTGTGGACGTCGATCCCCTCCTCGACGAAGACGTCCTCTATCACACGGCTGACGTCGGGTTCCTCGCGAGGGAGAAGTCGATCGGGGCGCTGGACGACCGTGACGTCCGCGCCGAACCGGTGGTACATCTGGGCGTACTCACAGCCGACGTATCCGCCCCCGACGACGACGAGCGAATCGGGAACCTCGTCGAGGAACAGCATATCGGTACTGTCGAGGACCGCCACGTCGTCGAGTCCGTCGATCGGTGGCATCGTGGGCCGGGCACCAGTATTGATGACGACTCGCTCGGCGGAAATCGTTCGATCACCGACGTGGAGTTCGTGTGGGGATTCGAAGCGTCCTCGCTCCTCGATGAGCGTGAGGTCGTCGTTGTCGTCGACGTTATCGTAGGCCCCCTGGCGGATGCTCTCGACGACACGGTCCTTTCGGTCGACGATCGCCTCCAGGTCAGGGGCGACCTCACCGCCGATATCGATACCGAACTCCTCACCGCGTCGTGCCAGGTGTGTCACTTCCGCACTCCGAATCATCGTCTTCGTCGGGATGCATCCCCGATTGAGACACGTCCCCCCGAGGAGGTCCTGTTCGACGAGTGCAGTCTCCATCCCGGAGTAGGCACACTTCATCGCGACCGGGAGCCCTGCCATGCCGCCACCGAGAACGACGAGGTCGAAGTCGTGGTCGTCGCTCATGCGGTAACCACCCCCACCCCTGTATCCGGAGTCGTCCTCCCGGCTACCACAGGGTCCTGGCTATCGGGTGAAGCTCCTCGGTGATGGCCACGATATTCATCACATCGCTCCGTGATGTGGCTGAATTCGGACGGTGGCGTGTCGATCGTACTGGCGAACCGTGAGTCGGCTGGGACCGTCATATTCACTCCAACAATTCAACGTCTATTAGAATAAATCTGTGGTCCGATATCCGCTACTCGACGCAGCAACTCATCGTCGAGGTATCGCGGCGGAACGCCTGACAGGCGTGTTTGAGCGCTTCGCTGAACGTCGGGAACGGGTGGACGGTGTCGATGATGTCGTCGACGGTCAGGCCGAACTTCACGGCCAGCGTCGCTTCCATGATCATGTCGGCGGCACGGGGACCGACCATGTGGACGCCGACGATCTCGTCGGTCTCGTGGTGTTTGACCACCTGGAGCAGCCCTCGCGTGTCCTCGACGGCTCGTGCTTTCGGCACGTCCGCCATCTGAACCGTCCGGCACGAACAGGCCCCGTGCTCGTCCATGTACTCCCGCTCGGTGATCCCGACGCTGGCGACTTCGGGACTCGTGAAGACAACCGCAGGGACGGCGTTGTAGTCGATGATTTTCCCTTCATCGCCGAAGGCGTTCTTCACCGCGTGGTTGCCCTCCTTCGCAGCGACCGTCTCCAGTTCGGGCTCGCCGATGACGTCTCCTGCGGCGTACACGTCGGGATTCGTCGTACGGAAGTGTTCGTCGACGACAACTGCCCCACGGTCGTCGGTGTCAACACCGATTGCGTCGAGTCCGATGTTCTCGCTGTTCGGTTGCACGCCTGTCGCCACGAACAGTTCGGCAGCGTCGAACGTTCGCGGCTCGCCGTCGACGACCGTCTCGACGCTGATGCCGATTTCCTGCGTCGCGAGGCCGCCATCCGTTGCCACTGAGGTGACTCGCTGGAAGTCGTTGCCAGTGATAACGTCGATTCCTTCCTCGCGGAAGCATCGCTGCATCTCGCGACCGAGTTGACCTTCCATCCCCGACAACACACGTTCGGAGCGCTGGAGAATCGTCACGTCGACGCCGACGCGGTGGAGGATCTGCCCCCATTCGAGTGCAATGTACCCACCACCGAGGATGATGATGCTCTCGGGGAGTTCGTGGCGATTCAAGATGGTCTCGCTCGTTTCGTACTCGACGTCATCAGACTGCGTCTGATGGGCTGACGAGCTTTGCTCGTCAACGTCTTCGAGTCCGTCGATGGGCGCGGCCCACGGTGAACTCCCGGTCGCGATGAGGGCCTTCTCGCCGGTGATGCGTGTCCCTTCAGCCGGACCGTCGACCACTTCGATGGTCGTCGAATCGACGAATCTCCCATACCCCTCGTGGATATCGGTTCCGAAGTGCTCGGCGACGTCGACGTAGTTCTCCTGGCGAAGCTGACCAACGAGTCGATCTTTCTCGTCGAGCGCAGCCGACCAATCGATGGTGGGTTCATCACTGCTGTACCGAACAGCGTCGAACGGGTTGTTCGGTGGCTCGTACGCAGTCTCCGAAACGGCGAGGAGGTGTTTGCTCGGGACGCACCCGACATTGACGCACGTTCCACCAAGCGGGAGTCCAGTGTTGACCATGGCGGTCGAGAGGCCACGGCTGCTGGCTTCAGTAATCGCAGCGAACGCTGCTGCGCCGCCACCGAGAATCACGAGATCGTAGTGTGTCTCAGCACTCATCCTAATGGTCATTAGAGTATTGTAGTTATTAAGATTCTGGCTTTGAGGCGATGGTAGCCACACTAGGGTGACAGTATCATCCGAAACGTCTATCACTCGATGTTCCAGTATATATTGTAATGAGTATCCAGCTCCTTCAGTCGACCGCCGACGTAAACGAAGCGCGAGCCAACATCTTCGGGGCGTTGAGCGACCCGACCCGCCTCCGGATCTTCCAGACGCTCCTCGAGGCAGATGAGCCGCTGAACGTGACTGAGCTGTGTGAACGGACCGACCTGAAGACGAATCTCGTCTCACACCACCTCCAGTGTCTGAAGAACTGCCAGCTCGTCGACGCCGAACGCGACGGACGGAAGAAATACTACGACGTGAGCCGCCCCGAAGCCGCAGAGATGGTCGGACTCGCCGACGACTGCATTCGACAGAACATCGAGAGCGTCCTCGGCTGTGAAATCGTCACGGACGACGCGAACGCCAATGAGTGACGACGAATCCCTCCTCCCGTATGCAGGTGTCGGGGGTGTCGCACTGTGCTGTCTCGGTCTGGAACTCCTCGGCGGCGCGGCACTCCTGAGCGGAGTCGTGGCCGCTGTCGGGGTCTCAGCCGAGGTTGGGTATCTCGTCGTGGTCGGTATCGGCGGGCTCGTGGCGGTGCTGCTCGTCGCCGGATACCAGCGAATCGGCGCGAACGCCACCTACTGAGAGACTGCCCGAGTCGATACTCGCTCGGTGATGCCCGTTCGATGATGGACCGAGACCCGGTACCGCAGGCCATCGGAAGAACACCCAATCAGGTCAGTAGCGGTCGAACCACCGTGCGAGGGCCGCGCTGCTTATCATCTCGATAACCCCGAAGGCCACGGCGGGCAGCGACGTGACGGGTGGGAGTCCCGCTGCGATGAGCAGCGCAGCAGCGACCGCGAAGTCCCGCATGCCGACCGAGAGGACTGACGCGATACGGGTCGGACGTGTCCAGCGACTCCCCACGAGGAACCCGACACCGTAACCGAGGCCGTTCAGCAACACCGCACCGATACCGACTGTGAGCAGTAGCGTCTGACTCGATCGAATGACCCCAGCGTTGGCCGCAGTCACCCCGCCGATGATGAGGACGACCATCACAGCAGATACGGCGGGATAGTACTCGTCGTAGCGACTGACCCGATCGGGCTGCCATGCCCGCGCGCCGACAGCGACGAGCATAGGCCCGACGACGGCGACGACGAGTTGCTCGACGATCGGCAGCGTCGGGACATCGACGTCGCCGCCGAGCAGCACGGAGACGACGACAGGGATGAAGCCGATACTCCCGACACCGATGACGACCAGCGCCGTCGTCGAGAGCGCCGTCTCGCCACCCGCGAGTTCGGTCATCACTGGCGTGACGAGTTCGGGGGTAACCGCACCCAATACGACGAATCCAACGGTGAGTTCCGGCGATAGGCCGAGTCCGCGGGCGATCCCGAACGCGAGAAACGGCATCGTCACGTGGCCGACCAGGACGAGACCGAGGCTCCGAGTATCGACCGCCCGAAACTGATCAACGGACAGCGTTAGCGAGATACTGCCGATCATCACCGCGAGGATCAGCGTCGATGCGCGGGTCACTACAGCTAGTTGTGGGACGAAGAAGCCGAGGCCAACCGAGCAAAGCACCCAGAGGAGGAGATAGTCCTCGACCAGGTCGGTCATTCGGAGACTCGACATTTCACGGGACTTCGTGGCGAGGGTGTGGTAACGATTCTGCGTTAGCGCCGTCCCGATGCTGGGGAGAAGCCGCTCTGCTCACGCAGTTGCTCGGCTGGTGACAGCCTCGACGATGGACTCGATATCGTACCCCTGTTCGTCCTTGTCGAAAACTATCTCGCCGTCGACGGCGACAGTGAATACCCCGCTATCTCCGGGTATCAACCGGAGGTCGTCGAGGGCACGGCCAGTCTCGGCCAGTAGCCGGTCGGCCGTCGTCAACGCGTTCTCTCGCAGTCCACACGGCACGCAGTATTCGATTTCGACTGTCGTCATTGTGTGATTCCCGGTTCGATGTGTATGTGGAAGCCACTTAGCGTTCAGACAACCACTAGGTGAGTCGGTTAGGTTTCGCTAACCGGCCGTTGCCGTCGTTGAAGTGGTCGCCTCCGAGGTACGATCGAGCGCCCAGCCAAGCACGCCGCCGTAGATCAGGTGCAACACGAGCGTCGCGGCGGCGATCTTCGGCGTGACGCCGACCCCGAAGAAGCCCCAGCCGACGAGCGGCAGGACCACGACACCCATCGCGATCCACAGCGCGACACCGAGTGCGAGCCCCGTCCGAGCCGACATCCGATCGACCGTTACGGCGAGGAGGGCACCGAACACCCCACCGTAGAACAAGTGAGCACTGACGGCTGAGAGCATCCGGATCGGTGGGGCGACGTCACCGACGACCAGACTCACGACGGCCTCCGGAATCGGGCGCGGCATCGGTGCGGCTCCCGTGAGGAAGCCGACGAGCATCAGTGTCGACATGGCGAGTGTCGCGATGATTCCCCAACCGAACCCGCGTTTCGCTCGGTGTACGTTCACGGGAAGTCCGACGGGACGCGAGCGGATAGGCCTAATATAAGCTCGGACTACCCAGGTTAGGATACCTAACTGGGTTGTCGGCCGCAAGCGTATAGGGCCCGAAGCGGGAACGACGACGACATGGGGACCGACGAGTGTCTGGCGGGCTGGTGTCACGACGATGAGTGGTGTACGATCACCTGCACGGCGGCGATCATCGGCAAGAAGTGGCATCCCGTCATCGTCCACCGCCTCTTGGTGAACGGTCCCTCGGGGTTCAACGCGCTCAAGCGAGCGGTCGATGGTATCTCCAGTAACGTCCTCTCGAACAGCCTCGACGACCTCGAAGGGAACGAATTAGTCCATCGGGAAGTCGTCAGTGACAAGCCCTTCAGAGTGGAGTACTCGCTCACCGAGCGTGGCGAGGACCTCGCGCCGATCATCGAAGCGATGAGTGACTGGGGCGAGACGCACGCACGACCGGAGTGTTCGTAGGAGAAACTGGAGGGGACACGACTGCTGTCGGACACCTACTACTGCGACCCGCTCCGTTACGTTGTGGCGGCTTCGTCTCCGTCGCTGGTCCGACGATTGGTCGAATTCGACCGGTGTGCGTTGCTGGTCACTCGGCGCCCCGGTCGCTGACTTCGTCGAACAGTGCGACGACAGACGGTTCGATAGTATCAGGAATCGCTCGGACCGCCTTCGGGTCGCGTCCGTCGGGGTCGTCAAGCGTGCGCCTAGTCGCGGACCTCGATGTCCTCGCAGACGGTACCGACGCGGAGGGTCGAACACCCCATCGTCGCCCCAACTGTGGAGTGATGAGGGGTGCTGTCCGACCCTGCTTCTACCGAGAGGACGTGGCGCTACGGTGTTGTAGTAGTGTGTACTCTTGTCCTGTGGTTCTACCTCTCAGACAATCATCCAGATAATCCGTTCAATCATACCCATCGATTGTCCCGCGATTAATACGTCAGCCGAAGCAAGCCAGCGACGATGACAGACGAATCGGCGGACAGTGTCCGTGTCTGGTTGGTCGAACGGACGTATTCGGACGACGAACAGAACCTCATCATCCTCACGTATGCAACACCCGACGGCGAACAGTACTACCGCAAAGAGCGAGCACTCACGTCCTTTACCGACGTTCGAGATACGACCGCGGCCGTCGATGCCGAGCCCGACAACCTCGGGAGTGTCGACGATCCCGAGCAACAGGAACAGTACGCTGCAGAAGCTCGGCGAATGAGTGATCGTCACGACCCCGACGACAGTATCTGACGACCAGCGACACGATACCAGCGCACCAGCTACCCAATTCGTTAATCCGTCTGCTCCCTACTGGCACGTATGCGGAGTCTCGTCTTTGCCCTCGAATACGACCCCGGGTGTAACCGTGTGGCGGACACGCTCGCGGACCATCCTGATGCGAGGATTCGCTCGCTCTCGTTGCACGTGACCGAGGAGCGACTCTGGCGCGTCGATCACGCGACCGGTACGCCAGCCGCTCTCGACGACATCGAAGACGCGTTCCTGACTGCTGATTACTACGCGGACTGTTTGGCGACCGACGACTGTGGGGCGACCCAGTCGACGCAGGTCCTCGACCACACCGACGACACGCTCGTCCTTTACTCGTACTGGGAGCGCACTCCCGACTGTTCGTCGGTCCCCCACATCGCGCGTGCGCACCTCGGCGACGGGGTCCTGTTCGATACCCGCCACGAGAGCCGCCACTACACGTGGCGCATCATTCATTCGGGACAGGGTGACGTGGGGGCCTTCTTCGACGAACTCGAGACGGCCGTCGGCACCTGTGCGCAGATGGAACTGCTCCGGACGGCGGACACCGAGGTATCGAGACGGGTGGGCCACAGCGATCGAGCGGAACTCGCACCCGAGCAAGCGGCGGCACTCGAAGCAGCCGTCGAACACGGCTACTACGAGACGCCGCGAGCGGTCGACGTCGGTGAGTTGGCCGAGCATCTCGACGTCCCGCGGTCGACGCTCACCTACCGGCTCCGCCGAGCCGAAGCGTATCTGGCAGCGCAGTATGTCGAAACAGAGCCGATTCCAGAACACTCGCCGAACCCGACCTGAAGTCGGAAGCGTCGGTTGGAATATTCCAATAAAGGCCTATCGGCGTGACGGCCCTCGTTTCACGTAATGAGCGACGACGTGACCAGTAGTGAGCAATCAATCGACGACGGAGACCGTCGCGAGGTGTCCGTCCGGCTCACGGTCCCCGAGATGGACTGCCCCTCCTGCGCCCAGAAAGTCGACAAAAGCCTCCAGCGTGTCGACGGCATCAGCGAGGCGATGTTGCAGCCAACGACGGGGACGGCCACCGTGAGGTACGACCCGGAACGGGTCTCGGATGAAGACGTAATCGCCGCAATCGAGGGCGCGGGGTACGAGGTCGTTAATCGTGGTGGAGCAGACGACGAATCGACCGGTGGAATGGATATCGCACCGCCATCGGACGTCTGGACGAGTCCACGAGCCCTCAAGACGTGGATGGGGGCTGTGTTCGTCGCTGTCGGCCTGCTCGTCGAGTTCGTCCTGACTGGTCTCGACCCCACGATCGCGACCCTCCTCGACTACCCCCTCTCGCTCGCCGATGGACTGTTCCTCGTGGCGATTGCGACCAGCGGGTATCCGGTCGTCCGGAGTGGCTACTACTCGGCTCGAAATCTGAGTCTCGACATCGACCTGCTGATGGGAACGGCCATCATCGCTGCCACGGGCATCGGGTATTTCGTCGAAGCCGCGACGCTGGCCGTCCTGTTCAGCATCGCTGAGCTGCTCGAAGACTACTCGATGGACCGAGCACGCGACTCGCTTCGCGAGTTGATGGAACTCTCCCCCGACGAGGCGACGGTCCGACGTGAAGGTGAGGAAGTGACCGTTCCGGCAGAGGACGTGAGCGTCGGCGAGACCGTCATCGTTCGCCCCGGCGACAAGATCCCGCTGGATGGAACCGTCACCGACGGCGAGAGCGCGGTCGACGAATCTCCGATCACCGGCGAGTCGGTTCCTATCGACAAGTCCACTGGAGACGAGGTGTACGCAGGGACGATCAACGAGGGCGGGTATCTCGAAGTGGAGGTCACCTCGACGGCGGGCGAGTCGACCCTGTCCCAGATTATCGAACTGGTCCAAGGAGCACAGGAGAAGAAAACCGAGAAAGAGCAGTTCGTCGACCGGTTCGCGGGCTACTACACCCCTGCGGTCGTCGTGTTAGCGATACTGACCGCTGCAGTACCGCCACTACTCATCGGTGACGGTGTCACCCTCGGCGTTGCGGGATTCTCGCTAGTCCTTCCCGGCGGGTGGCAGGCGTGGTTCATCCGTGGGCTGACGCTGCTGGTCATCGCCTGTCCGTGTGCGTTCGTCATCTCGACGCCCGTTTCCGTGGTATCGGGCATCACGAGCGCCGCGAAGAACGGCGTCCTCATCAAAGGCGGGAATCACCTCGAAGCGATGGGCGAAGTCGACGCGGTCGCCCTCGACAAGACGGGAACGCTCACGAAGGGTGAACTCACCGTTGCTGACGTCGTCCCGCTTGGCCAGTACGAGGAGACGGACGTCCTTCGCTACGCAGCCGCGCTCGAACAGCGAAGTGAGCATCCGATCGCGGAGGCGATCCTCACCCGAGCAGATGAGGCGGACCTCGATGCTCGTCCGACCCCTACTGCGTTCGAGAGCTTAACCGGGAAGGGAATCCGTGCAGACCTCGACGACGAGACGT
This sequence comes from Halomarina litorea, assembly GCF_024227715.1. Taxonomy (NCBI): domain Archaea; kingdom Methanobacteriati; phylum Methanobacteriota; class Halobacteria; order Halobacteriales; family Natronomonadaceae; genus Halomarina; species Halomarina litorea. Next base: position 134,360 of record NZ_CP100451.1, read on the forward strand.
ACTACGCGGGGAAACCGGCACTCTTCGAGGACTTGGGCTTCGACCTCTCACAGTCGCGTCGCGCCACTGACGGCGGTGTCGTGACAGAACCCTCTACCGAGAACGCACACGACGCCCTCAGCGAGTTGGAACAAGACGGAAAGACGGTGGTCTTCGTCGGAACCGAGTCAGAACTGGTCGGGCTCGTTGCGATTGCCGACGAGGTCCGACCGGCTTCTCGCCGGGCCGTTGAGCGCCTCCACGAACTGGGCGTCGAACACGTCGTGATGCTCACCGGCGACAACGCGGGCACGGCACGTGCTATCGCCGAGGAGGTCGGCGTCGACGAGTACCGGGCAGAGCTCCTCCCCGAGGAAAAAGTCGACGCGATCGAAGCGCTCCAGCGCGAGTACGGGTCGGTCGCGATGGTCGGCGACGGCATCAACGACGCGCCCGCACTCGCCACCGCCGATGTCGGCATCGCAATGGGTGCCGCCGGGACCGACACCGCCCTCGAAACCGCCGATATCGCATTGATGGGTGACGACATCGGGAAGCTCCCGTACCTGTATGCGCTCTCGCACGAGGCGAACGGCGTGATTCGGCAGAACATCTGGTCGAGCCTCGGTGTGAAGGCCCTGCTGGCTCTCGGCGTTCCGCTGGGGGTCGTCAGTGTCGCACTCGCAGTGGTCGTCGGAGACATGGGGATGAGTCTTGGCGTGACGGGGAACGCGATGCGACTCTCACGGGTACAGCCTGAGCAGGTCACCGACTCGTGAGGAATCGTGGAACCAGCCTGCAGTAAGACCGTGAGCTCCTAGAGCCGAATTCGACGTACAGTAGGCAGAGACGAACTGGTGAATCGACCTCTTTGGTACGGCGCTGATCGCTGTACTCACTACTGGTTCGCCTGTTGAGCTGAATTCAGTCCTTCGCCGTAATTCCCATCAGCACCAGCGACCGCTCGGAGATGTTTGTCGTCCCCAGAGGGGTGCGGGGGTGCTCGATAGGACACTCTCGTACCGATTATGAGTGAGACTAGCGACACGACTACGACGGGAAATCCATCGACCGCAAACAGAAATGAACAGACAACAATCACCGAGCACGTCGAACCACTCGCACAGGGCGGCAAACGCTACGTTCGGTGTGAGGCCTGTGGTCGAGAACTCCTCTGTGCGCTTGGCGGGCGAACGGGACTCCCCCACACTGACGAGTGCCCACTCGGGGAGGCCGACCGATGAGCCTCGCAGACGATACGACTGGCGACCTGCCGATGACCGACCCACGGGACGTGCGTGCGATGAACGAACTGCTGGCCGTCTACGAGCAGGCACCGGGCCTCTACTCGGTCTACAGCGAGGAGGGCACGGAGTATACGGTCGACGCTGAGACGGGCGCATGTACCTGCCCCGATGCGGAGTACAACCAGCCCGACGGTGGCTGTAAGCACGCCCGGCGCGTCGCGCTCTGGCGCGGCGACGAGGCACTTCCAGGCTGGGTGAATCTCGATGCCGTCGACCCGCTGCTCGTCGACCATCTCGGCCTCGAGAAGCAACAAGCGACGGTCAGTGCTGACTGACGACACGGTACGGTTGTTCGTCGCCGCAGGAGGCGTGGAGGCGACCAATCATGACTGACGCTGCAGATAGGACGATGGAATCGAGCGAACTGACACCGGCCCAACGGCTCGACCCACCAGACCCCCGACTCATCGAGGCTGGCATCGTGACGATTCACGATATCGAGACGCTGCAAGCGTGCGTCGCCTACGAGAACGCGAATCACCAGCGCGTTCACATCCTTCGCCGACTCGACTGTCGGGCAGCGACGCTTCGTCGTTCGGAGGACTGAGCCGCCGTCCGTGGTGCTGTTTGTCGGCGCCAGAAAGGGCGGAGGCTCAACAGAGATGAGCAATCGACCAGACATCGAGATTCGACGACAGACTGCCTTCGGCGAGGATGGCCACCTCGAAGTGACCCAGAGGAGCGTCGAGACATCACTCGAGGACTTCGGTGCTGACGTCGACCATCGCGAGCAAACGTCCCGAGTGGACCGTCCCGAAGCAAGTGAGTTCGGCGTCGATGACCGTCCGGAGGTCGACCAGTCCTCGGAGAGCAATCAGGCGACGCTCTTCGCAGATACCGACGACGATCAGCAGACGCTGACCGGTGAAGACGCGGCCACGCGCTGCTTGTTCGACGATTAACCAACAATAGCGGACACCAGCTCGGTGTGTTGGTTACCTCTCGTGGTGGGGTTTCTCCCGCCCCTCGGGGAGCTGCGGGGCGGCGGTGCCTCGCGAGTGACTCCCGATGGCTATTCACGAACCTCTCGATTCGAGGAGCGGCAGGGCGAGAGATGCGGTCAGTACCGCGCGACAGGCACAGTATATCGCGCTTCTCCATCGCGTACCGTTCGCGCTCGATGCAGCACACCTCGGCTTCCTCCCGGGGTTTCGTGAGGACTGTACCTACCAGCAGTCGTCATTGTGCGGCCTCGATCTGTCGGTTGGGATGCTCGACAACGATTTTCGGAATCCGGATCTCGAGCGGTACGTCGAGCGGGTCATCGAGTACGAACCCGAGGTCGCGGTCATCGGTGATGCGTACGACGCGACGGAAGCAGAGACGTACGTCCGGACGATTCGGGACGTGGAAACACGAGTCCCCGGCACGGAGTTCGTCATCGTTCCGAAGTGCAGGTCGGCGATCGAGGCGATTCCCGATGAAATCGTTCTCGGGTACTCACGTGGCTACGCCGACCGATTGGCCCACGAGTTCTCCGATCCCGTCGACTGGCGAGGCCGTCGCGTCCACATTCTCGGTGGCAGTCCCCCGAAGCAACTCGAGGTCATCGACCAGCTCACCCAACCGACGCTGACAGGGGCACCACCGGCAGACATCGTCGGGCTGGACTGGAACGGCCTGCATCGGGGTGCGCAGTTCGGCGAGTTCTGGACGCCTGATGGGTGGGACGACAATGGTCGCGACGCCGACCACGTCACCGTTCGCTCACTGGTCCGCCAGAGTCTCGCGCGTGTACGCGAGTTCTGGAACGCACACGGTGTCTGGCCCGCTTCGACACCATGGACAGACGGAGCCGTCGACTACCGAGGACCGTCACTCAGCGACCTCGAGAGCGCCGCCTGTACGGAGTGTAGTGCGAACATCTGGACGACCGAGCGTGGGCCCTACGTCGTCGAGTACGACACTGGCGCCGTGTGTGGCTACTGTAGCTACAATTGTTACTTCGACCATCGGCATCGGAACCACCTCGAAGAACTCGCTGGCGAGCAGAGCGTGGTCGTCCCACCGACGTGAGGACACCACCATGTCCGGTGTTTCCGCTGGTGCTGTTTGTCACCCCCTGAGGGATGCGGGGGCGCTCAGAACGATGAGCGTCGGCCGCACGATCTCGTATGGCTTCGAAGACTCACCAGCGGGTCGCGTTCGACGACTCGGAGACCCGCAGCGAGGAGATGCACAGTACGATCGACCAGTGGCTCGAGGACCTCGTTACCCTCACCGACGAGGCACGGGCCAGCGAGCAGTTTCAAAACTGGTTGGACGTCCAGTCGCGGTTCCACGACTACTCGGCCCGGAACACGCTGCTCATCAACCAGCAGTGCCCCGAGGCGACGCGAGTCGCTGGGTATCGGACGTGGCAGGAAGAGTTCGACCGGCACGTCCAGGAGGGCGAGCAGGCGATCTGGATCTGGGCGCCGATCATTACCACACGATGTCCCGAGTGTGAGAACGCGCCGTCGTACCACGAGCAGATCGGTTGTGAGTACGATGAAACGCCACCCGAGGAGTGGTCGCGAGGCCTTGTTGGGTTCTCGCCGACCGCTGTGTTCGACGTCTCACAGACCGCGGGGGAGCCGCTTCCCGATCTCGATACCGAAGCGACAGGGGACGCTGGTGACCTCGTGCCAGCACTCACGGATGCATCGGATGACTTGGGAGTAGGAGTTAGAGTCGTCGACCCCGAGGAGTGGGCGCACGGCGAGGCGATGGGCGTCTGTGAGTATCCCGACTCGGACGACGACCAGCCACTCGTGGAGGCGAAGGCTCGATCGAATCAGGCCGACCTCGCGATGACACTCGTTCACGAGTACGCGCACGCGGTACTCCACGTTGACGACGACACTGAACGGTCGAAGCGCGAAATCGAGGCCGAAGCCGTCGCGTACGTCGTTGGTCGGCATTTCGACCTCGACACCAGCAACTCGGCGTTCTACCTTGCTGCCTGGAACTCAGACGACCCCGAGAAAGTGCGGAATCGCCTCGGTCGAATCAGTCGCACAGCCCAGCGAATTATCGGAATACTCGACGACTGAGTCGCACTGTTCACCCATTCTATTAACCAACAGTCCTACGTCCTCTCCCATCAGTGTTGGTTAACACGAGCAATGCCCGACTCAGTACCAACGCCGCCGACTACTCTTCCGGACGATCTCGTCGCGACGCTCGGCGACTGTTCTCCTGAACAGCTGCGCCAGGTCGCCCGCTATGCGGAGACCCTCGCTAACCACCGAGAGCAGATGGCCAATCATGGTGAAGCGGCAGACAAAGCCGAACCCGACGAGCGATCCGAGGACCGTCCTGATGATGTTCCTCCAAAGGCGACGATTACGATCAAGGAAATCAACGACAACCGCTACTACTACTGGCAGTGGCGGGAAGGCGATCGCGTCAAGTCAACGTACAAATCCCCAGTGAATCCAGACGAGTAGACAATATAACACCCTGGTCGGATGACCGATGATTCGGGGTGACACCCCGTCTGCGAAGTGACAGACGGGAGCTGTTAGCGTTCGGGCCGGGGGGCAGTCTCGTACCGTTCGATGTCGTCGGTCTTCTCCACTCGATCGTAAATCTCGCGAAGCGTGTCTTGTGCCCGGAGGAGCTTGTGCTCTGCGAGGAACTGCCGACCACTCTCACTGATTCCGTAGAACTTGTACGGGAGATCGTTCTTCCGGCGGTCCTCGGGCAGGAGGACTTCCTCGACGATGCCAGCGTCGACGAGCTGCTGGAGGTGCTGGCGAATCGTCGTCTGGCTCTTGCTTGGGTTCACGTAGTCGAGTTCCTTCAGCGTCGGCAGTTCCGACGGATGCCCGAGGATGTCCTGGAGGAGCGCGAATCGCGTCTCCTGGGTGACGACGTTGAGCCGCTCCCGAACGGACTCCAGGTCGCTTGGCGTGTGGTCGGAGGTACTCATTACACCACAATTCGTGTAGTGTGTGCAAAAGCGTTTCGCTCAAATACGAATCGGTCTATTGCGATACGGTCACCGATTCATTCGCCACATTGAAGCAGGGTACGGGAGAAGTCCCGGTTAGATGAGTGAGGAGCCGGTCACCGTCGACGAACTCGCCGAGAAAGCCGACGAGTATCTGCACGAGGCCTCACTCACGCCGACGGAGTACGAAGCGCTGAAACAGAGTGTTGCGGAGCTCACGCCGATCTTCTCAGCTGAGAGTTCGTATTTCGTTCTTGGCAGCTACGGGACACCCGAAATCCGTCGTCTCCAGCTCGTGAAGGATCGCCTCAACCGGCAGCCCGGTGCGTACGCGTTCCTGATGGTCGACATTCGAAGCGAGTGGACGAACACCTACCTCAAGTTCCGGCTGCTCGCCGATTACACAGACGTCATCGTGGGCGTCGCCGAACACGCCCAAGGCGGCTTCCTCGTCGAGCAGGGCTATTTCACGGCCCTCGAGGAGTACTTCGCGAAGACCCATGTGTTCAAACGAGAGTATGAAGACGTAGATGAGGATGCGATCGACACGAACGTCGACGTCGATAATCCCTACAGCGGAATGCAGACCGCGATCTTCGAGATGCTCGACGAGGCTGGACGTCTCTGCCGGTGGACGACTGAGGACGATCTGGTCGAGTGTACTGAGGCTCTCGTGAGTGATCTGGAATACCCGTAGACAGAGACGAATCGGTAACTCACATCCCCGACGTTTCCGTCGTTTCTCCACGACATCCTCGTCATCAATGGCACCGACGACGAGAAAATCGTAGGATACATCCCCCCATTTTCGAGTTGTAAACGGGAGAGGGCGAGGAGATAGTATATTACATCAAACCGGCACGTCGACTCTCTTGGCTCACCCACCCCCCGTTTTCGAGTAGTAACGAGATGCCCCCGATGAATGACCCTCCATTTTCGAGCTGTAACGCATCACTCGGGTCGCGACCACCCCCCGTTTTCGAGTAGTAACGAGAAAACCCAGAGAATGACACCCCCCATTTTCGAGTTGTAACGCATCTCCCAGAGCGCGAACACCCCCCGTTTTCGAGTAGTAAGTCGGTGGAGAATAGAGTCGAGGTTAATTCTTGCTCCGGAACTGCTTCAGCCGTTCGCGGACAACCGCGCTGATAGTCGCCTCTTCGTGAGCTATATCTTCAAACCGAGAATCCTCACGAATCGTCTCCATGATCGTTTCCGGATCCTCGGATAGGGAGAAATACATATGTACTCCTCTGCCTCGCCCCTTGCCTCGACGCTCGAAGTCCAATACACCATACGTACTCTGCTCCGTGACATGATTTACGAATGTCTCACGACTGTACTGATCCGCATCCATCGTATCAGCAATGAATTGATACGTCTTGAACGCAGGTCCAGCAGGGATCCACTCAGGATGTTCTCTTGCGTAGTGGGCAGTGGCCGCCACAGCGTAGATGGAGAGTTTCTTTTGAGTGGAGATTCCGCTAATATGGCGAAGTTTTCGATTTTCGGTGTATTTCTCCTGGGCTTCACGGACATCAGTCTCGGTAACAGTGTCAGCTCCACGCCGCTCGGCTAATTCGCCAGCCCATCTGAGGAGATCGATTGCTTTCCGTGCATCTCCATGCGTTTGGGATCCGAACGCGGCAACAAGCGGAACGACGTCTTCTGCGAGTGATTCTGGCTTGAAGGCGTCCCGTCGGTTGTGGAGAATACTACGGAGTTGCGTCGCATCGTAATCGTCGAAGAAGATGTCGTCAGGGTTGTAGGAACTCTGTGCGCGGCTGTTGAGGTCCTTCATGAAATCAGCGTAATTTGTGATAGTCGTGAGCGAAATCGGGCCGTCAAAGTCGGCGAGCTTTCGAGCCCGTGAAAGCTGGTAGATGAGAGAATTGTACTCCGCTTCCTGATACGGCCCCTCGAGCATATCGATCTCATCGAGGATGAAGATGACACCGTCGTAATACTCTCGCATGAGTTCGTACAGTCGCTCGAGCTTCTGATCCGTCGAGACGCCGGTTTGAGGAACACCAGGTTCGACACCGAGGTCGTCGGCAGCAGCTTTAACTAGCCGGTAGACAGCTCGGTCTGCAGTTTTCGGTCCCTCGCAGTTGATAGAGAGAACTCCGAAGGTCTTGCCTTGTGACTCACACAGTTCGACGATCTGTTTGCAGACTGCATGAATGATGAGTGATTTCCCCGTTCCAGATGGCCCACTCAGGAGCATATCGGGGATCCCCTCATTCTGGAGGACCGGTTTTAGGTTGTCGACGACACGGCCCAGCTGGTCATCACGGCCAACGATACGATCCTCGTCGATGATAGTGTCTGACCGAACGAGGTCTTTGTTCGCGAAGACGCCACCGGACGACTCAGTTTGTAACCGATCACGAATCGAGATGCCACCACCGTCGCCGTTGGATGCTTCTTGAGACGAATCGGTGGGATCTGATCCATTCTCGAAGGTCGTTTGTGACGTATCAGGAGAATCCACATCCTCACCCGTCGACTCAGGATGTTCAGAATCAGCAGAGGACGATTCACGATCCTCCTCAGCTTCCGGATGATTCGATCCTGCTCTACGTCCCTCTCGTCCCATTATGAACCCCCTCGAACTCCGGGTATAAAAATATGGACCCTTGTGGAGTTGTAACCAGGCGAAAACAGGCTATCTAACGACTACAGCCCTGTATTCTCGAAATGAGTCGGATACCGTCTTCGGAATCTATCACCCTCCGTTGTCGAGTTGTAACGGGTCGTCAGGATTCTCTATCGTCGAACTCCCTCGATGACCCACACCCCCCGTTTTCGAGTTGTAAGCACCAGAATTGTCGCGAAAGGGCGACACTCGTATGAGTAGTTCGCGAATGAGAGTGGTATCGACCTATGGATACGATGGCTGGTGAAGCTCGTTTGGTGAATTCGGCCATTCTACCCCCTCCCCCCTTTTTCGAGTTGTAAGTCGCTGGGTGTAGACCACTTCAGACGCTATGTAGTGAGCATGAAGTTCACAAAAGGGGACGTAGAAGCGATGAGACGCCAAGGACTCTCGAGACCGGGTTCTCCATACCCAGAGATCCCAATCTTCTGCTGAGCTAGAAGAACTTTTCTTTATCTCTATTATGGATGTGGTAAGCCAACGTGAGACATAAACTTTCGCATTTCTAGTTATAGGTTAGAGGAATAGATGCTCAATCCTTCTATTGCGTGTATCCGTCACAATCGGCTGTTTTGCAGTCCCTCTTGCTGTTCACCCCTCCCCGTCGTCACGAGTTTACAACTCGAAAAAGGGGGGAGGGGGTTCGTCAGGTCCAGTCCGTGATACCGACTACACGTGTTCCCTTGAGCTCTCGTCGGATGTCGTTCCGACCCCAGTCAAGGGGAGCCAGTATGCTCTCGACAGCTCGGATCAGCTCCGTCTCGTAGTACGAGGCGTCGTAGATCTCGATCTCTTTGTGGGCCAACGCGACCCGTTCTCGCGAGGACTTCTCGTCGTCGACGACCACATACTCGATATCCTGCCCCGGGTGGACAGCGAGGTCTTGGTTACGAGCCCGTTTCAAGGCCGCCACGTTCTGAGTATTCTGCGTATAACCTTCCAACGGCTTGGAGACACGATTCCGTTCGACGAGCCGCTCCACTGCAACAGTACCCGAGTGCAGTTCCTTGATTGCTCGTTCGAGACGTCCGAGTACCGCGTCTGGGGACCGCGTGGCATCGAGTCGGTCGAGACAGTCCCGTTGAACGTTCTCGATGAACGGCGGAGTCGAGCGTTGCCGGGCTTCGATGCCTCTGATTTTGAATTCGTCTTCGCCAGCGACCTTCCCGAAGTACTTGGTCAACGCGCCGGCGTCGCTCTCGCGCTGCGGCACGAACGCCACCCAGTCGTAGTGGGCTTCGTGTTCGAACCGAATCTCGACGCGTTCCGTTATCTCCGTCGTGAGTGTCTGGAGGTCTTCGCGGTCATCGTCGTCGACATCGGGATCCGGCGTCACCCAGATGGAGTCGACGATGCCGTGGACGACGCGCCAGCCGCCGGCTTCCAGCCGCTGTTTCGCCGTCAACAGAATCTCGCGAGCGAACGCGTTGATCGCTTCGTGGCACTCAATCCGTCCGAACTTCGCATTGTTAAATCCCTGATACCCGAAACAGGCGACGAGAATCCACTTCAGCGCTTCCGACCGCCCCTTGAGTTCCGCCAATCGGTAGTCGTCAGGGTCGTCCCGCTGGTTCTCGCGACGGATGGCAGCTTTAATCTCGTCGCGAGCATCGATGATTGGCTGAAGGACGTCGACGAGGTAGCCCCGCTCGTCACAGATCGCGTAGCTGAGACCGGGGACGTCGTCGCGGCCGCGATGGCACTCACACCGAATCACGTCGGGCGAGACGTTCCGCGTACAGATGATGTTCGGATACAACGAGGAGAAATCGAGCTCGTGGACATCCTCGTGGAGTCCGACCTCTGGCGCGAAGATGAACCCGCCACGATCAGCGTCGTGAAGCACCCCTATCGGTTTGTATTTCTCGTGCCGCCAGGAGTGCCACGGCACCAAGACCCTCCGCTTGTGGGCTTCACAAATCTGGATGGCGGTCAGAACGTTGCCGATCGAGGCCCAGGCTGTCTCCTGAATTGGCTTGCGTGACCGCGAGACGAGGTCGAGGACGCCGTCGATGTTGGTCTCGCCGAAAAAGAACGTGTTCGACCGGTCGATGATCGCTCGCCCGGGTACGTTGTATCGCGCCGGGGAATGCCCGACGCGGCCGTAGCTCGCGTAGGTCGATCGATTCGCGAGTTGTTGGTAGTCAACATCGGCCCACCGGCTCAGCGAGAACTCGTCGACGTCGGTGCTGGCAGCCATCTCGTACAGAGTCGGAATGATCTCGCTCGTCGAACAGATGAGGACGTCAGGGTCGAGTTCGTCGAGTGTTGCCTGGACTACCGACAGGATGTCTGCTGGCGGGCCTGTAATCCTCTCGCCGGCGACGGCTAGTTTCGCGTACGTATCGCCGGTCGTCTCGGTGATCGGGACGTCGAGTCGGAGTGTCGAAAGGTTGCTCGTCGGCGTCGGATCCACATTGTTCTCCAAGCAGTATCGGAACTCTCGTGAGAGATCGACGTTGAAGCAGGCGAGATCTCCCACGGGGTAGTCGGACAGTTGGCGTGCCTGCCGAGCAAGCGGTGTGACCCGGTCGATGTGGGCGACATCGACGGCGAGGACGTCCTCGTCGTCGCGACGGAAGCCGGGCCGCCGGGCGACGATATCAGTCGCGACGACGTCCGGGTGCCGGTCGTACACGGTGCGGAGTCGCGTGAGATCGATTTCGGCATCGGGGGCCCGGGGGGCGACGTAGAAACGCGGCGTATAGTCCTCGCGTTCGGTCGCGACGGCGCCGTCAGCCGTCGCCTCCCATTCGAGGACCCGGCCATCGTCGAGGTAGTCGATTGCGAACGGGATGACTACTCGTCGCCTTCTTTGATCTCCCGACCATCCTCTGTTTCGAGCGCGGCTTCGAGGTCGTCAAGGCGGTCTTGGTGGCTGTCAAGCCGTGCCTCCTGTTCGAGATCGATGCTGAGGAGCGCCGGCAGCAGCGGGTTCTGGTGGTTCAACAGCCCGCTCGCGTCGGCGTGCTCGCGAGTGTAGGTAAACAGTTGATCGAACCGGGGTTGGTCGCGACGCCGGAGCGCACGCCGGAAGTCCGTCCAGCGCTCTTCGATGGCTCGCAGCGCATCTCGGTAGGTTGGATTCATACGCCCCATCGCTATCGCCCCCCGCCGGTCGCCGTCCACGCGTCGAGCAAGGGGTCCGCGGTGGCCGCCACCGTCTCACCGTCAGCTGTGACACCCGTCCCGACGCCCTCCGGGGTCGGCGTCGACGGCGCCAGCGTCCTCGGCTCCACGCCGACCTGCGTTGCGCGTGCCGCGAGCAGCTGCCGCCAGTACGCGAACGTCGTCTGGTAGTACGCGCCGTCGTCGACGGGATAGACGAGCGTCTCGAAGTTCTCGCCGACGACCCGTGGGCCCATCCGAGTCTGCTCGCACTCCAGGTGGTGGTCAGCGACCGTCGCAATTGGCTCGGTGAATTCGTTTCGTTCGTTTCGCGTAACAAGCACCGGGATGTCGTATCCCTCGGCGTAGGTCGTTAACCGGGCGAGGGTGCGGGCTTGGAGGGTTGTCGCGTGAGTCTCGCCGAGGGTATCGTCGGCGCAGTACTGGGCGTCGACGGCCGGGGCGACGATGAGGGCGGGCGTGTGGGGTGACGTGTCCTCGTCACGACCTGGCGCCCCTCGACCGGCCGCCCCGGAATCGACGGTGGACGTCTGGATCGACTTATTCACCGCTGACGGGAGATCACAGACGGCGCCGTAGTGCTGGTAGGCGGTAAATCCGCGTGCGACATGGATTCGATCGAGCAACCGTTGGCTGGGCGCGATCTGGGCGAGTGTCGTCGTCGTCGCGTGTCCTTTTGCGTCGACCCAGAAGGCGGGCCCGTCGTGCAGAAGGAGATGATCGAGCACGAGCGACTGCAGGATCGGGACGCCGCGGCTCCCCTTGATGTCGAGCAGCGTGGTGCCGTCGTCGAGCTGCGGCAGCAGCATCTCGTCCGTAGCCGGAGCGGCCTGGTCAGCAAGGGATCGATTGCGGTCAGCCCCCCGTGTCGGCTGGTCCACCGCCAGTCGATTCGATGTTGAGTGTTCTCTCATACTCGACTAGTTGTCCACATTCCCGATAAGCCGCGGCGTGTCGTTTCCGCGTTTCCGGGATTACCATCGCATTCGCGGAAGGCAGTGCTGTCATAGGTTCAGAACTGGCGACAACGGGTTTCCGAGGTCGGTTCATGAACTCTTATGTCTCTCTAATTAACAACACAGTCTCAGAACACAGACTGGATGTTGGTTGATTAGGAAAATACGCCGTATTCTCGTCGGCATCAACTTACCTGACGAACATGACGTAATACCCACTAAAGAGGGGCTACAAAAGGGCTAGACCCCGTTTTCGTCTCGGATTTCGATATTCCCGACGTTCAGATAGTGGTCGAAATCTCCGCCGCTCATCGCCCTACCAACCGCTGCATCAAAACTACTGATATAGATCTCCTCGTAATCCTCGGGCCCTTCCGGAGGAGACTCCGAAGGTGTTCTAACCGGAAGAGGGAGTTCGCAACGCCCTTCATCAATCCAGAGAACATCGACGTAGTCTATCCTTGAGGAACCCCAATATAGCCAGAACCGGCGTTGGAATACGTCCTGCTCGTGATGGAAGTTGTCTAACCAGGGTTCGTAGAAACTATTCTCATTGTGAAGCCGTACATCTTCCCCGTAGTCTTTCTCCTCAAGACGAAGATCCGGCTCGGGTTTGTAAACGTACTCGGGTGGTGCATCAATGAATTTCCAGTCGCTGGTCTGGGATTCATAGATCATCCGTCTTAGCTCGGACACCGATGGCATACCGCCCCCTTCTAAACCCATTGACAAAAGAATACCTCTAACTGTTCAACGCAGAATCCCTGCTCAAACCAGCCATCTCTTCTTGAATGAAGCTAAACCGGAGCTCACCAGCGACTTCCAAGAGTCCAGCCCTGAACTCGGCTCTGCGAATATATACCAGGGCAGAGTCTAAACAAAGGATATGGCACGCGATATCGAGAACTTCCGAGATGTCGTTGAGAGGCGGTCTCAATTCTATGAATCAGCCGATCTCCGAACCATAGCGGTAGAGCAAGACTCGAAGTGGTACAACCTGCATACCGATGCTCAACTCCGCCCTGAGAAACCAGATCAACTCTCTATTTCCACAACGGAAGTACTGGGGCCAGCCGCATATTTCCGAGATGTTGTTTCGTTTGATGAGCTATGGACTCTGTTACCGGAGATGTTCGGAGGCGAATACTCCGGCTTTGATGAACCAGTAGTCTTCCCTGGCCTATCAGTAGATGAAGACGGTGAGGAGTACTGGAAGGAGAATATTCACCGAGCAAATTATTGGGACTACGACCGGGCCGACGACGCCTATGGAATCCTTGTCCAATCCGATACCGAGGAGCCACTACCAGACAGGAACGAGTTTCAAGAAAAGCTGAGACAGCTGGATCCTCCCTACTACGATGTCGATGACCTGTGTCGGGGACACTTGGGTCATACCTCCTACCGATGGACCAGTCCTCAGACCCAGTTCTTTGCTCCACTCTACGTAAAAATGGCAAAACACGAGATAACCGAATCAGGGGATCTCGAACTCAGGATACAGGCCCACGAATCAATTACTGATCCTGTGGTGAGTACCTGGGCGAAGAAAGACCGGGAAATAATCGACCGGGCAAGGCACAAACCTGCTGAACCTCAGTCTCTCGACGAGTGCTTCCACCAATTCAGTATTAACTGGGAGATCGAGGGGAATCCATCCGATGTCTACACCAGCATCTTTCATTCTATGTTCGATCAGATCCAGGAAAGCAGCCGGTTATCCTCTTCTGTCCCTGTGATAGCTCTCGAAACAGTTCTCGGATTAACGGATGAAGAACTCTCCAACTTCTTCGATCAAATCTTGGTCACACCGGACAAGCAAACACTTGACAAAGTATCGTTCGCTGATGACTTCGAGGCCGCTGTAATCACGTTGTTCAGTTTGGCAGGATTCCTCGCCTTTTCACCCGACTGGTTTGACCACTTTACTAACAAAGGATCTCTACCAGATCTCTTAGCGTACTTTCCAGAAGAGGGCGTCCTATTAGTCGGTGAATGCACCTTAGCCGACAGTGACGACAAAGTCAAAACGAAAGTCAACGACGCACTGGCTTCTGCTCACGAAATAGAAGATCGGTTCGATGAAATAGATCTACTTGATCCAATGGTCATACCCGTCTGTATCACCCCCACAGAATCTGTATCCTCTGTGGGCTTACCAGACGACGTTGAACTGCTCACAGGGCCAAATCTTCAAGAGATTAAACGACAGGCCGAAAAGAGCGGTGACGCTAACAACGTCTTGAGGGAGTGGGATACCTATAACCAGGAACAACAGTTCAGATAGATATTTACAACTATTGAAATCTGTTAGCCACTATGTGCGGACGCAATTCTCTCTTCGTCGATCAAGGCGACCTCGAGGCTCGCTTCGACGCCGAAGTCGTCGCAGACGGCGGGTACACACCCCGATACAACATCGCGCCTGGCGAGGACCTCTACATCATCACGAACGAGGCTTCAGACGAGATCGACGCCTACCACTGGGGGTTGATTCCGTTCTGGGCGGACGAGCCCGAGGAGGGCATCATCAACGCTCGCTCCGAGACTGCCGACGAGAAGAGCGCGTTCAAGCGGGCGTGGGAATCTCGTCCCTGTCTGGTCCTCTCGTCAGGGTTCTACGAATGGAAATCGCCAAACCGCGGGTCGAAACATCCCTATCGGATTCACCGCGAGGACGACCCCGCGTTTGCGATGGCCGGCCTCTGGGACGTCTGGGAGGGTGACGACGAGACGATCTCGTGCATCACGATTCTTACGACGGAGCCGAACGACCTGATGAACTCAATCCACGACCGGATGCCGGTCGTCCTCCCGCAGGACGCGGAGTCCGACTGGCTCGCCGCAGATCCGGACACCCGCAAGGACCTGTGCCAGCCGTACCCGAACGATGATTTGGACGCCTACGAGATCTCGACGCGAGTCAACAACCCCGGCAACGACGATCCCCAGGTCATCGAGCCGCTGAACCACGAGCAATCGGGCCTCGGCGAGTTCAGTGCCTGATTGGTGACGGCGTCACGGTCATTGCATCGGCGACCCAGCAGCTGAATCGGCGAGTGGGTACTCTCGATCCCGGATGGTGCCTTCTGCCGTGAGGCGGTTTTCGAGATGCTCACGCTCGGTCTCATCCAATTGTGTCTTCCGCTGAGGGGTATCACGTACTATACGACGATGGCCCGTCTGTTATCGGGCTAGCACCCATCCTGATCATCTGATTCCGTGTCCGATGGCCATGTTGGGCCTTCTGGGCGGGGGATCTTCTCAACCAGATCCTTCTCGAACTGTGAAGCTCTCCAGGCTATCACGTTCTCCTTCCGCTGGACGTACTTTTCGTCGGTATCCAGCCACCGGGCAATCTCCTCGTAATTGTGACCAGCACAGAGCAGCACCATCACTGCGAAATCGAAGCGATCGAGATTGCTCTCGTTCGCATCGGCATCAATCCGGTCGAGGAACGCCTGTGAGGCATCACCGACAAACTCCATCAGTATCTCATACAGCTCTTCGTCATCAAATCCATCAAACGTGAATCCCTCCGTGATGTTGTTCCTAGGGTCATTCTCTTCGGTATCCCAGCGAATCTCTTCGAGGGTTGCTCTTTCACAGTCGTGAAGTCTCGATAGGCGCTCTGGATTCTCCTGTTCCCAGGTCGTGATTGTGTCGGCTACTGCCTCAGATTGAGCGTGTTCGATATAGGACTCATACCCCCGCTTCGCGATGACTGACTCGATGTTCTTTCCCGAGATCGTCAGTAGGACGGACGCACATCGATCAGTCTGTTCGAGGATCTGTGCGACTTCGCGACGCGATTCGAGTTCGTCGAGGCCTGCACGTTTCTGCGCGTCGTGGACGAGGTTGTTTCTACGTTCTTTGACCTCGACAAGCGATCCGTGGTCACCCCCGGTCAGTATTTGGATATCACAGAGTTTCTCTAATCGCTTAGCGTGCCCCATACTCCGGACGTGCTCTGTGATACTGTCGAGACGGGCTTCCTCGCGAAAGAGTTCGTTGAGAACTGTCTCTGTCGTCAACTCTTCGATGAGTGCCGAGGCGAGGAGGAGATACGAAAAGAATGACCGCTCAACGTCGCTGTCGATCTCGTCGGTGGACCGGAGTTTTTCAGCGATTTCAGCACGCTGTTCGAGATAATACTCGAGGACGTTGTCTGAGTGCCCGATGAGAGAGTTTTGGCGTTCTACGTAGGCAACTTGGAGGAGTAATTCCTTCTCGAAAGGGGTGCTCTCACTCAGCTTCTGGCACTTCTGGAGCGAAGTTGTGGGGAGATGGCGAGTCAAATAATCGATGTCGTCGTAGACCAGCGGCGTATTCGTCGGACAATTGTCTACGATTGACTGAAAGTCGTCGTTATCAGCGAGCTCGCTGAGTGCAGCACGTATCTCGCCGACGCTAAGTTCCCGGACATCTTCTGACGGGTCTGATTCTTCACCGACCGGAACAACGCGGTACGACGCATCTCCAACGATGACCACCGGCCCTTCCAAATCGAGAACCTGATATTCCCCGATTGGGCTCAGAGAGACTGTCTCTGCGTCTATTGCGAACGATAAGTTGAGATCAGTTTCGTCGCCCACGCGTCAAAAACTGCAAAGGGGTCTATTCGACCTGGGCTTCGTACTCGTCCCAAAGCGTGTCGATGTCCGTGCCGGTCTCCTCAGAGATATGGCGCAGCAACTGCGCCCTGTTCTCGAACCGACGGAGCTGGCCCTTTGCGCTCATAGTAAGACATAATCGCTCCTGCAGTAATAAATCACGGGGGTACATTCTCTCGATCCACAAAACACGACCTATTAGCTCTTTAATCACCCTGCTCAGCGAGTGTGGGAGATGGTTGGTTGACGGCTGTGTATTCCCGATCTCGGCTGGAACCGTCTGCTTCGAGGAGGTGGTATTGAGTCATCTTTGACAGATATACCCGAAAGGATTGCTTGGTCCGTGGATAATCGACTGCCTCAGAATAGCGCTCGTGGATCTCGCTCGACCCGACCGGCCCGTGCTCGCGAACGATGTCGTAGACGTCGAGCTGGTGCGGCGTAATCGAGTCGATGCTCGTCTGGCAATGGGCACGGATTTGCTATTGATCTTCTGAGACGGTGTCTGAGCTGTCTGAAAGTGACTGATTCTGTAATCGACCAGCGGGATAGTATCTACCCTCGTCTTTGCTATAGAGGTAGGTCTGGATCGGTCTGAGTGTGTTTGATTTTCGCCCGAAGAGAAAGGCGAGCCCTATCGGGCCAGCTATGAAGAGATGAATGGTCGATGTTTTTGGCAGTTCTTTGACCGCGTCTCGTACCTTGGTTCGGAAAACATCTGCAGCATGGGTTGCCTGTGGCGGGGACAGTTCCACATCAGGCCCATCTTCCGGTGTCAATCTGAGAATACCGTTGAAATCCGGAAGGTCGTTATGCATCTGGTCTATCTCCGGTTGCACATCGGCAGCGATGTTGACGAGCACCGCCAGCTCCGATCCGTGATTCGGTTGTCGCTGGAGATCTCCTTCTAACCCGCTTTCCTCTTCGTTGATATCGAGTTTCCATTCTGTCATCCCGGCAGGGCCGGTGGGTTGCATCCACGTTGCTTGGATACGACGTGTGGTTGGAAGACAGTAACCGGCCGCGAAAGCAGCGGGGAGATGCGTTCGGCCACGGAAGCGGAGGTGGCGGCCCGATGCGTTTTGAATGAGACAGTCCGTTACCGTGGTTAACGCCGGGAGTAGACGTTGGTTCCATACTTCTTGGGATGGTGGACCATGTTCGAAAGATCTTGACCAGTCAATAGCA
This sequence comes from Halomarina litorea, assembly GCF_024227715.1. Classification (NCBI taxonomy): domain Archaea; kingdom Methanobacteriati; phylum Methanobacteriota; class Halobacteria; order Halobacteriales; family Natronomonadaceae; genus Halomarina; species Halomarina litorea. Next base: position 152,128 of record NZ_CP100451.1, read on the forward strand.
ATCGCTGGATCGATGTCGTGAGCCGGCGATTCGTAGGTGTCAAGTGAGCATTCGAGAGGCTCACCGTCCGGTACATACCCATCTATCCGCTCGATCCGCTCTGATAAGACGGCCTGGACGATATCTGTAGCTTTGTCAGACGTGGCCGCCTCTAGGGGGAGCATTTTCCAAGCGGAAAAGTCGTGGAGGATCGGTGCCTCGTTGAGTATCGATTTGGCTTCTCCAACGCTGATATCGGGACATGGCACAACGACCACAAAAAACTCGTCATCCCTATCCCACCGATTATTGAACCCCGGCAACTCGTCGTTGAGAATGATGTCAGAGTCGGCTACGCCCTCACTGACGAGCGCAATACCACTGGCTGTTTCCGGGTTCTCCAACTGGTCGATGATTTCATCTCTGAGTGGCTCCGGCTTCAAATCGAAGATATCCCGCCAAATCGGCACCCCGTGTCGCTCCAGTTCCGTTTGCAAGAAGTTGGCGACGTCCGTCTGTTCGTGCTTATAGCTGAGAAATACACGGCCAGTTGGATCAGTCATATGTCGTCACCGACGTTGAGAGTTGAAACAGCATCTGGGTTGTCAATCCGTTCTAACTGCTCGTATTCCTTACTATCGTGGAATAGATAGGCGTTAATCGAGAACTGACCCTCTTCGTCCTGACCAACGATGAAGAGTAGCGGATGCGGACAGTCGTAGCCGTCGTCGTTGGCGATTTCATTCATCGCAGTTCGATCGTCCCGACTGATATCGGGTGAAGCGCCGGGATGGTAGTGCCATTCACCGAGATAGTCGATACCGATGCTCTCCCTGGCATCTTTGAGCCACTCCTCGACTTTGTCGGTTCCTCGGAGGAATCGAGTTGGTTCTTGAATGGAGTCCCGCGGTGGGTCTCGGGCATTAACCACCAGTGCTGGTCCATCGAGACGGTCGGTACCAGCCAGAATACCGCCCGTTTCACATGGATGTTCCTTTCGGCAGCGATCATACATCGCTTCAAGACACGTGGCCGGAATCTGTACGGTGATTGGCGATTCCGGCGCTCGCCATATTGTTCCGTCCTGGAAGGGAGGTGTGGCCTGTGAAATAGTCGGCAGCTCGTCGTCACTACCGGTCTCGAGTACGGTGAAGTGATTCTCGCGCAGACTCAATGCCGTCGCCTGATCAAGAAGCCGTGTCACTGTCCCAGCCCACGTCATCACCCGGTCCGTTCGGATAACTGATGCTGGGTGCCAGCAGCCCACTCGTTCGGGGATGGCATCCTCGTCTTCGTCCCATTCGATCTGTTCTTGCAACCGCCATGGATCGAACGCTTCGTTGTAATCGCTGTACGGAAAGGTATGTGAGTAAGCTGTGAAGCAGAACAACCGGTTCGCTCGCCGACCCATCGCAGCGGAGCAAAACACGACCGGGTGATTCCATCTAATCGCATCCAGAGCGCGACGAACTCCCCGTGACGCGGTACAGTCAATTACTACCTCCGCTTCTCTAATTGGCTCCGGCAACTCACCGCTCGGTGGAAAGGCGCTATCCACATCAAGAACCTGGGCGTACGGTGCAATGGATTCGAGCCGGTCCGCGATTGCTGTCGCCTTGTTTCCTCCCACCTCATCGATTGTTAGTGTGTGGCGAGCCACGTTGCCGATCTCATACGTGTCGTTGTCGATGATGGTAAGCTGCTGACAGCCGGCTCGAACGAGGTTCTCGGCAACCATACTGCCGAGCGCTCCCGCTCCGATGAGCACGATGTTGCGATCCAGAAACCACTCTGTCATATGCCCGCGTCTGGTGAGCTGCTCATGCGACCAGTTGTCCGAGTCCAGCCACCGAATCTGTTCCTCTCTGGCTTCCCGCCGTTCGGCTATCTCAGGCCCCTTTCCAGTATCTCGAAATCCGCCGGAGAGGTCATTCGGATCTTTGAACTCTTTTATTTCGATTGGTTGCCAATAGATGATCTCGGGGTCGCCGTCAACCGTTGCTGGGATGGGGAATCCAATTAGAAGGACCTTGACCGGCTCATCGTCCAAGACGGGCTTGATATTCGCCCGTAGTTCGTACGGGTCGGTCTCGGTACCCTCGAAAAATACGTCTAACTGTTCCCACGTCTCCGGGGCCTCCCACGGGGGTTCAATCGGCACCTCTTCTAACAGTGCCCACGCTCCGGAAACAGAGTCATCAGGATTCGAATCGATATATCCGCCCCATTGTGGCTGATAGACGACTTCATCGTCGCTATCTTTGAACGTACCAGTCGCGTATGTCTCTTCAGCAGTTGGCAACGAGCGGAGATTGACTGTCCCCCACTGTCCATACGCCGTCCTCCAATCTGAGAACGACTCCTGCGTCTCGTTGAATGCGATGGTCGTGGCCGAAGCCGAGTTCGTATCGAAGGCCGGGATTTCAAACGGTTCGTCTGGTTTCCGGAGTTCCCCTTTCGCAGCATTACTTAACCACCGCAATGCTCGGTCCATATGCCAACAGAGTCGATCACGGCTTGTGCTGGGTTCGCCGGTGGCTCCCGTTTGACTGAGGGTGTGCCCATACCGAGCAACACAGATATCGCCTCTTCGCCACGGAGTATCGTCGCTCCCAGCAACGTTCAGCTTCTGGTGGGGAAATGTGGCGGTAATGGTGTTCTCTTCTTGATCCGCAGGGTAGATCCCAATTGAACCGGCGGGGTACGTATCCCGTAGATGGAGATACCAGCCTGTCTCGCGTGGCACGTCCGGATGGGGTTCTAAGTCGTCTGGAGAAAGCCTGATCTTGACAATCCACTGTCCGTTGCTATCGTCTCGATATGGGTCTTTGAGGACGGTGACCCCATCCCGTTCGGCAATGGCTGCGACGGCTTCTGTAATTTCGTGGGGAGGCATTTATTACGTTAGCTGTCCGACTCGGCGAATTGGTGGTCCGATGGATCCTCTACCTGTGAGGACGACCCTACTGACATGGCTTTCTCCCCTCCATCGTCAGAATCGTCGTCACTTCCGAATGGAGGGAATTTCTCGCCGAAGAGCTGGTACCAGTAATCCCTCGATGTTTCGTTGTCTTCCTCATCCAGTGCTGTCCGCGCGAGCTCTGCGGCATCCTCTGTCTCATCGTAGAACGCCGCGAAATCTTTCCCGTCGATTTGTTTTAGGACATCATTCTGGGAGGTTCTCGGGAGACCGTGAGCAGGCAGGGTAGGGGTTTCCTCAGCCATTGCTTCGGTCTTGAACTTCCGTGTAAGTTCTTCGAGCGTCCTTGTCACGCCCTCGGCGACGCTGTTGATATCATCAGGACAGCACTGGCCAACGATGTGCTCGAGGGGATAGCTTGTCGGTCCTTCGACGTCAGGTGTCTTCGTTCGCCGCCACCATTTGATGGCCTTGACGACGTTCACGTAGTGACCATCCGTGATATCGTTCTTATTTACAGTGAAGGCGATAGTCGCGAGGGGATGGGTATTCTCCCACTCGTTCTCATCTCGATGTGGGATCTTGAGCGGTTCGTCCTTCCACTCGTCGTCGCCATCTGCCGAGATATTGAGGGCCTCTGCCACCGTCGAAAGGTTGTCCGGAGTCAGGGCTGTTCCCACGTCCAGTGAACCCAGTGATTTGACGGCTTCACGTGTTGCCTCGCTGGGTGCCGCTGTCAAGACGAGATCGATCTCCACCTTCTCTTCCTCGATCTTGTAGGAGTGGGCATTCGGTTCCCACTGCCCCTCATAGTGTTCCTTCAGGAACGGTTCGCATTTCTCCAGCGCTACGTCGGTATCAAGGTCACTGCTGAGATCAGAAACAAAGACGACGTCAACGTCGGATTTCTCGTCTTCCTGCGGTCTGAGTGCCGTCCACCGGCGGTAGCTCCCCTGTAGAAAGTCTGCAACGTAGAACTCGTCGATGTCGTCGTCAGTCTGCAAGTGATCGCGGAGGGTTTCGTGACCCTCCTTGTAGGCATCATTGTGTTCGTCCTGCGGGCGGATGTCTGACAGGAAGGTCTCGAACAGTGTGGGAAGTGTGGTCATAGTGTATCGATGTTCTGGAATGTTTTAAGTGGTTGTTGCAGCAGGCGGTGACTCAATGATTGCGTATTCTCGATCTCGGCTCGTGCCCTCGGCCTCGAGTAGGTTGTACTGGGCCATCTTCGAGAGATAGGACCGGACTGTCCGTTTCGTCCGTGGGTCGTCGACTTCGTCCGTATAGTGGTCGTGGATCTCGCTCGGCCCGACCGGGCCGTGGTCCCGGACGATGTCGTAAACGACGCGCTGGTGGGGCGTGAGTGAATCGAGGCTCTTCTGCTTGATCTGCGCACGGGCATCCTCGGCAGCGTCTAGGAGGACATCGTCGGTGATGTGCTCGTGGTTCTCGCGATCTGCCTTGCCGGCGGCCGTTCGGAGGATGCCGATTGCGAGGCGGGCGTCGCCGGCGGCCGCGTCGGCAATCCGGTAGAGTTGGTCGTCGGTGATGACGTCCTCGTCGAGCCCCCACTTCGCCCGCGCACTCAGGATATCGTACAGCTGCTCGTCGTGGTACTTGTCCATCCGGACGTGCTCACTGGAGCGCAGCCGGCTCACGAGGCGGTCGTCGACGCGGCTGAACAGCTCCTCTTCCTTGTTCGCGATGCAGATGATCGCGAACTACGGGAGACTGTGGAGGTCGTAGAGGACGCTGGGGTCTTCGAGCTGGTCGACCTCGTCGAGGATGACGACGGTTCGCGGGCCGTCATGCTGCTGGAGGCGGTCGACGAGTTCGTCGTGGGGCGTCGACTGGCGGTGGATGTCGATGGTCGCGCCGAGATCGTCGAGGATTTGGTAGAGCGTGCGGAACCGGGTGTAGTTGCGCCAGCAGTTGACGTAGGTGGTCTCGACGTCGAGGACCTCTTCCCGGAGTCGTTCGGTGACGAACTTCGAGATGCAGGTCTTCCCCGTCCCGCTGGGTCCGGTGACGATGGCTGTGTCGGCCGGTTCTCCGTTCATGATGGGCTCGAGAACGCTGGAGAGATGGTTGACCTCGGCGTCGCGATGCTCCACTTCCCGTGGGACGAATCCGGTCCGGAGAACGCGAGCATCGCGAATCATACGGTATTGACAGGCTGATTTAGCGTCAAGTCTTAAATACATGACTGGGTCGTTTCCGGAAAGCAATCTCACGAGGGTGTTGATGGTGCGAGAGAACGCGTCTAAGACCGATTTGTCGGGACTTCGTAGAACTCTTCGTCCATCTGTTTCCGGAAACCGAGAGTTTCCTGAATTTCGTCACCGGCGGAACAATTCGATCAGATGTTCGAGGACATCTTCACCACCAGAAACAAGACGGATCGCTTGCGCAATAAGCGAGATTCGATTATCGGTCGCCATCAACCCTAGCCGCTCTCCCCACCCAACGGCTGATGCAGCTATTGGAACCACTTTCACGACTAACGCCGCCAAAATAACTGGCAGCAGGATTATCATCAGGAGGACGGTCTTGAACACGCCCGGTGCTAACTCTGAGAGGAGGGTGAGGACTCCGATTCCCAATATTATCCAATTTCGGATGAGTTCGTAAGCACCACCGCTAAAAAACCGATCATAGACCCAGAATAGGACTCGCACCCATATCGATGGTTGCGAATGGTTCGGATCCGAATCAGCCGAACTCGTAGCCATCGTAGACCTTAGATTTCCGGTTCCTCTCCGTATGAATGGGAAACTTGATCCAGAATCTGACTTTTGAGTTCCTCCCAACTCGGTTGATTCTTCTGGGATTCCATCTGCTCGATCCAGTCCTGCTCGAACTCGAACAGCAAGTAGTCTGAGTTCTCTGAGCAGCGAATAATCCCCTTCACATCCTCGAATACCCCCTTCCGACAAGCCATCAAGAAGTACTCAGGAATCACTTCACGGACTTGCTTTTGTTCGTCTCGGGGAGCAAGATCGCCTTCATAGTTTAGCTCGAGGATGACGGTCTCATCGCGGACCTTGAGATCCTCGAAATGTATCTGTGTGGTGGTAATTTTATTCTGCAGATAATTAATGAAGAACTGGTAACTCCGATGAGTTGACGTCATAGTACAGTACGGTGTGCCGTTTTTAATAGGCTTTGTGCCGAGTTACCGTGGCTAGCCATCAGAACCCTCTTTGGTGCCGTCTGAAACTGGATCGAATGATGGAATTCCCCGAAGCATTGGTCGGGATCGTATTCGCCATTTTGGCCCTCATCAGCGGCTTCTTCCTCATTACAGCAGGGATTGGTCTATCACTGATTCCTCCCTCCGTTCCGATCTTCGGATCCGCTTCCCAGATCTCCTCTGTAATCTATGTTTCCGGTGGTGGTATACTCGTGACTCTGGGCTGTGTTGGACTGTACTCCATACTCCATAACTCGCTTAGAGGTTCACGAGGAAGAGGAGGATTTAACCGATAATCCAGTTGTTCGATAGTCTATCCTCTCTTCAACGAAATAGCTCTCCCAGCCAAACCCAGACCCGCTGCAACCTTTACTTTCACCCTGGTTAGCGTGCCTTTTTGAAACCACAGCAAAGTGCTAGATGTATGGACGATAAGAGTAAGAATCAGCTCGGCGGTGGGGCCATTGGCGGTGCCCTTGGGGCAGCAGCTGGCGGTCCCACTGGTGCAGTCGTCGGTGCAACAATAGGTGGGTGGCTGTTCGGACGGGAGAGCGACCACAACGACACCCTCCGTAAGACGTTTTCGGCAGTCAAGGAGTCGACGAGTGACGACGCGAATCTCTACGTCTCCCATATCGATCCTGCCGGAGCCGAATCGACGAGTCCCCAGGGTATTATCGACGGTGTCAACGGCGAACCCGATCTCATCTCGATTGACTCAACGAGCGCGAATTTGATCGTTGAGGTCGAGACGATGAAGGCGATCGCCGAGAACGGGAGTCATGCACTGGATCAGCTTCAAGACTACCGTACATCAGGATTCAAACGTGTTCTCGTCGTTCCTGAAGATGAGATCGAAGCTGCCGTCGAGTGGGTAGAAGCACACGAAGATCAGGGTACTCTGGAGGGATCAATCACGGTTGCATCCCCCGAGCGGATTGCGAATGTACTCTAATTTCTCGAGCTACGAGCCCGAGCGAGTGCGATTCTCAACGAACTCTTTGCCCACTGATCGAGGAACTCTATAGTCTCCAGGCGTTTATCGACCGAGCCATCATCAGTCAGGTGGTGGAGGGAAGTATCGGGACGATTTGATGGCCTATCGCAGTAGATACGACGTTTCGGTTGTACCTCTATGCTCTTCCTGGTGATGAGCCAACTGTCGAAATTGAATAGGTTCAAAAGAATAGCACGTTCGCGAGCGTCGTTGCGACTCCCTCGTGATCTCTATGATCTCCTTTCTAAGAGGGTGGTTGACTACCCG